>NZ_JCBANA010000092.1:0-24302 GCF_059760725.1 Achromobacter sp. 1014246743 | reverse complement strand
GCCCCTTTTTGCCGCTGCCGCTTTGGCCCCGCTCAATAGCCGCGCGCCGGCTCCACCTGGTTGAGCGGCGCCTCGCCCCGCGACACGCGGACGATGTTGGCGGCGATCTGGGCCGCGGCGGACGCCGGAATGGCCACGGACGCCAGGTGCGGCGTGATCAGCACATTGTCCATGCGCCACAGCGGGTCATCGGCCGGCAGCGGCTCGCGTTCGAACACGTCCAGCGTGGCAGCGCCGAGATGGCCGCTTTGCAGCAGCTCGGTCAGCGCGGCCTGGTCCACCAGCGCGCCGCGCGCCACGTTGACCAGCGCCGCGCCGCGCGGCAGGCGCTGCAGGCGTTCGCGGTCGAGCAGGCCGCGGGTCTGCGGGGTCAGCGGCAGCATGAGCACCAGAATGTCGGCCTGGGCGATCACCCCATCCAGCGCATCCAGCCCGGCGTGGCATTGCACCCCCGGGATGTCGCGCGGGCGGCGCGACCAGCCCAGCACCGTCAGGCCCTGGCGTTGCAGTTCCTGGGCGGCATGCGCGCCCAGTTCGCCCAGGCCCAGCACCGCCACGCGGATATCCGCCGGCGCGCGGGGATGGCGATAGGCCCATTCGCCGCGGCGCTGCGCCGCCTCGAACCACGGAATGTCGCGCGCATGGCGCAAGGTGGCGAACAGCACGTAGCCGGCCATCATGCGTGCCATGTCCGGATCGGTGATGCGCGTCACCGGCACCCCGGCCGGCAGGTCGTCGCGCCCCACCAGCGAATCCACGCCGGCGCCCAGGTTGATGATCAGGCGCAGATTGGGCATGCCGGCGAAAAAGCCGGCGGGCGGCTTCCAGGCCAGGGCGTAATGGACGTCCGCCGGGTCCGCGACCTCGCGGGCATGCAGGATGCGCAAGCCCGGCAAGCGGGCCTGCAAGGCCTGGCGCCAGGCGCCGAAGTCGTCGAAGTCGCTGTAGAACACCAGCGCGCCCGCGGGCGTCGGCGTCGGGTGCGGCATCGGCGCGCCCCTCACGCCGGCCGCGCGATCAGGCGCGCCATGGCCTCGATGGCCAGCTCGTAGCCGTCGCCGCCCAGGCCGGCGATGACGCCGTCGGCCTCCTTCGAGATGTACGAGTGGTGGCGAAACGGCTCGCGCCGCCAGATATTGCTCATGTGCACTTCGATGATGCGGCCGGGAAACGCCAGCAGCGCGTCCAGGATGGGCACCGACGAATAGGTCAGGCCGGCGGCGTTGATGATGAGGCCGGGCGCCGTGCCCCGCGCCTCCTGGATCCAGTCGACCAGTTGGCCTTCGTGGTTCGACTGCACGAAACGCAGCCCCAGGCCCAGGCTGGCCGCGCGGCGCTCGCAGCGCGCTTGCAGCGTGGGAAAGCTGTCGCTGCCGTAGGTCTTGTTGGCGTCCAGCCCGTACAGGTTGGCGTTGGGACCATTGAGAAACCAGATCACGTCGTCATGGGACGTTGCGCCGGTCGGGGTCGGGGAAGTCATGGGCAAGGGCCTTGAAGGGTCGTAGGAATGGGGGATGGCGGGCGGGCCGGATGGTGCCTGGCGGTTCAGGGCCGCAGCACCACCTTGCCGAATACCGCGCCGCTTTCCAGCAGGCGGTGCGCATCGGCCGCCTCGGCCAGCGGCAACTGGGCATGCAGCCGCGGCGCCACGCGGCCGTCGGCCACCAGCGGCAGCACATGCCGGCCGATCGCCTGCGCCATGCGGGTTTTTTCCGCCGCGCTTTGCGGCCGCAGGGTCGACGAATGCAGGCTCAGCTGCTTCTGCATCAGCACCAGCAGGTCGAGCGACACCGTCGACCCCTGCAAGAACGACAGACTGACGTGGCGGCCGCCAAAGGCCAGCGCCTGCAGATTGCGCCGCACGTAATCGCCGCCCACCACGTCCAGCACCACGTCCACGCCCCGCCCTTGCGTCAGGTCCAGGCAGGCCGCCACGAAGTCGATGTCGCGATAGCACAGCGCGTGGGTCGCGCCCAGCTCGCGCAGGGCCGCCAGGCGTTCGGCCCGGCCGGCGGTGGCGATGACGCGGGCGCCGGCCGCATGCGCCATGCGCAGCGCCAGCGTGCCGATGCCGCCGGCCGCGCCGTGGATCAGCACGGTCTCGCCCAGGCGCAGGCGCCCCAGTTCGAACAGGTTGTGCCAGACGGTGAACAGCCCCTCGGGCAAGGCCGCGGCCTCGTCGTCGCTCAGGCGGTCCGGCACGGGAAAGGAGTGGTCGACGCGCGCCACGCACCACGGCGCGTAGCCCCCGCCGGGCAGCAGGCTCATCAGGCGGCGGCCGCGCAGGGTTTCCGGCACGCCCGGGCCGCAGGCGGCCACCTCGCCGCAGGCCTCCAGGCCCAGGACATCGGTCACGCCGGGCGCGGGCCGCGCCAGGCCCTGGCGCTGCATGATGTCGGGGCGATTGACGCCGGCGGCCCGCACCCGCAGCAGCACCTCGCCGGGGCCGGGCTGCGGCACCGGCCGCGTGGCCAGGGTCAGCACCCCGGCGTCGCCGGGTTCGCGGGCCACGACGGCCTGCATGGTGGTCGGCCGTGCGTCCATGGCGTTACGACGCATCGAACACACTGACGCCCTGGCCGGGCAGCGCCAGGCCCGTCACCGCGCCCACCGGCCAGCGGCGTGGCGCGTCCAGTCCGGCGCTGCGCACCATCACCCGCTGGCGCCCGGCCACCGGAATATCGACGTCGATGTACGAATCGATATGGTCGCCCTGGAACACGTGGTTGACCACCGTGCCGCTCAAGACCGAATCGCCGTGCAGGGCTTCCAGCTGGATCTGTTCGGGCCGCACGTAGATGTCCAGCCGCCGCCCCTCGTGCGAGCCGCCCACCAGCCGCTCGCGCGGCACGCGGATCAACCCGGCGCCCAGCCGCAGCACCAGGCCGTCGGGATCGGCGCCGTGATAGTGCGCGGGCAGAATGTTCACGTCGCCCAGGAACGAGGCCACGAACGGGTCCTGCGGGTTGCGGTACAGCTCGTCGGGCGTGGCGATCTGCCGGATCACGCCGCCGGACATCACGGCAATGCGGTCCGACATGGCCAGCGCCTCGCCCTGGTCGTGGGTGACGAACACGGTGGTCACGCCCAGCCGGCGCTGGATGTCGCGAATCTCGACTTGCATCGCGCCGCGCAAGCCCTTGTCCAGCGCGGAAAACGGCTCGTCCAGCAGCAGCACCTTGGGCTGGATCACCAGGGCCCGCGCCAGCGCCACGCGCTGCTGCTGGCCGCCGGACAACTCGCGCGGCCGGCGCTGGCCCAGCCCGTCCAGCTTCACCAGCGCCATCGCCTCGGCCACCCGGCGGGCGATCTCGTCGGGCGCGACCCGGCGCATGCGCAGGCCATAGCCGATATTGCGTTCCACCGTCATGTGCGGAAACAGCGCGTAGTTCTGGAACACGATGCCGATCTGGCGCTGGTACGGCGGCAGATCCGTCACCAGTTGATCCTCGATGAAGACCTCGCCATTGTCCGGTTCGGCAAACCCGGCGATCAGGTTCAGCAAGGTGGTCTTGCCGCAGCCCGACGGCCCCAGCAGCGTCAGGAATTCCCCCCGCCGTATCTTCAGCGACAACTCGTGCAGCACCGTCTGCTGGCGGTACTTCTTGACCACGCCTTCCAGGCTGACCGCACTGGACGACTTCGGGGACACGGGGCTGTTCTGCATGGCGGCTGGGGAATCTTCGGCTGGGTTCTCGGAAATGCGCACAACGCGCGCGCCGCGGCGACGCCGCGGGGACACGCTGGCTTGCAGCATAAGTGAGGCCGGCCCGGCCGGCCGTTTGTGGATACCGAGGCGGACCATCGGAAAAAACGAAACGCCGCGACGCCCGCGCGTGCCGGCCAGTGATTTGCTTTTTCCTAAGCCTTGCGTCCAAAAAACCAAGTTATCAAGCGCGGGCATCTGGCCCACACTGCGCCTCATCCATGGGCACAGGCGCTCATGCTTCTTCTCAGGAAAAACATGTCAGTGGAAACAACCAACACCCTGGTCATCGGCGCCGGCCAGGCCGGCATTGCAATGAGCGAACACCTGGGCGCGATGGGCATCGACCACCTCGTGCTCGAACGCAAGCGCATCGCCGAACGCTGGCGCTCGGAGCGCTGGGATTCCCTGGTCGCCAACGGCCCGGCATGGCACGACCGCTTTCCCAACCTGAAGTTCGACGACGTGGGCGCAGACGTCTTTCCGCCCAAGGAACGCATGGCGCGCTACTTCGAGGACTACGCCAGGATGATCGGCGCCCCGGTGCGCACCGGCGTCGAGGTGCTGCGCGTGCAGCGCAACCAGAAGCGGCCCGGTTTTACCGTCAGCACCTCGGCCGGCGAGATCGACGCGCGCCACGTCGTCGTCGCGACCGGCGCCTTCCAGATTCCCAGCTATCCCGCCATCGTGCCGGCCGAGTCTGGCCTGCAGCAGCTGCATTCATCGGCCTACAAGAACCCCGGCCAGCTCGTGGACGGCGCCGTGCTGGTGGTGGGCGCGGGCGCGTCCGGCTCGCAGATTGCCGAGGAATTGCGCCGCGCCGGCCGCCAGGTCTATCTGTCGGTGGGCGAGCACTACCGCCCTCCGCGCGCCTACCGCGGCCGCGACTATTGCTGGTGGCTGGGCGCCCTGGGCATGTGGGACGAGGTCAAGAAAAAGCCCAAGCGCGAACACGTGGCCTTCGCGGTCAGCGGCTACGACAACGGCAAGACCATCGACTTTCGCCGCCTGGCGCACAGCGGCATCGAACTGGTCGGCATCACCCGCGGCTTCGAGAACGGCGTGATGCGCTTTGACGAAGGCCTGGCCCGCAACATCGCCCAGGGCGACGCCGACTACTTCGAAGTGCTGCGCGAGGCCGACGCCTATATCGAACAGAACGGCCTGGACCTGCCGCCCGAGCCCGACGCCTGGAAGCTGCTGGACGACCCGGCCTGCCTCACGGACCCGATCCTGAGCCTGGACCTGGCCGCCGCCGGCATCACCGCCATCGTCTGGGCCACCGGCTTCAAGGTGGACTACCGCTGGATCGAGGCCGACATCCTGGACGACCAGGGCTACCCGGTGCACAAGCGCGGCATCACCGGCGAAAAAGGCATCTACTTCCTGGGCCTGCCGAACCAGAGCAACCGCTCGTCCTCGTTCATCTGGGGGGTGTGGCACGACGCGAAGTACCTTGCCGACCATATCGGCATCCACCTGAACTACCTGGCGTACGAGCAGGAAACGGGGCGCTAGGCCACGGGGCGGCGCGGGCGGCCGACGCCGGCGGCCGGCCCCCGCCTCACGCCCACGCATCACGCCAGCCTCGGCGTGATGCCGGACCGCGGCGCCTGGCCGATGGTGATGGGGCCCAGCCGGGCTGGACGTGGACAGGGCAAGGCGCCGGCGTGTCAGTGCTGGGCGACCTGGGCACCCTGCAAGTGCGCCAGCGAGCCGTACAGGCTTTGCAGCAAGGCGAATTCTTCGCGGTCGAAGAACTGGCACTTGCCCTGGGTGAATTCCTTGGCGACTTCCACGGCAAACTTGGCGGCCGCGGCGATGTCGACCTCGTGGCTGGCGCCCGTGCCGCAGCCGGGCACCACGGTTTCGGCCGTGATGGCCACGCCCACCACCGGCGCCGAGGTGGCCACCGAGGGCTGCAGGATGCTGTTCAGGTGATACACGCCGTTGTCGTACGGCGTGA
Organism: Achromobacter sp. 1014246743; assembly: GCF_059760725.1. Lineage (NCBI taxonomy): Bacteria > Pseudomonadati > Pseudomonadota > Betaproteobacteria > Burkholderiales > Alcaligenaceae > Achromobacter > Achromobacter sp. 1014246743. The sequence goes on along the minus strand of NZ_JCBANA010000092.1, from coordinate 18,630 downwards.
TGTCCTGGATCGAGATCGGAAAGGTCGCGGCCGGGCGGCCCGTGGTCGACTCCATGATGCGCAGCAGGTCTTCCGACATCCGCAGGATGTAGCCCTGCTTCACCGTGGGCGACAGCGCAAAGCCCTTGTGGTTGATGATGCGGTTGCCCTTGGTGGTGTCGATCGACAGCACGGCGTCCATCTCGTCGCTCAGTTCATGGTCGTTCATGGCCTTCATGTCCACGGGCGAATCCATGAAGTCCACCGGCTGGTGCGGGCGGGTGGGCGCGTCAGGGCAGATGTGCGTGCCCACGATCACGTCGCCGGCCAGCACGTCGCCCTGCGACTGCATGTGCGCCAGCTTCAGCGCGGCGGCCACCGCCGCCACGGCGCCGTCGCCGTCGGACACCAGGCCCAGGCGGCTGGGCCGCGCGCCGATGCCGCCCAGGCGCCCGACGATGCCCAGCGTGGGCGCGGACCCGCCGGCGCGCTTGCCCTGGGCGCCGGGAATCACCACGCGCACGAAATCGGTCGAGCCATGGGCCCCGCGGATCTGGGTGACGGTGACGCTGGCCTTCGGGTACGGGGCCAGCAGCCGGGCCACGGTGTCGCCGGACGCGTACGCGCTGTCCAGCGCTTCAAAGGCCTGCAAGGTTTGGGAAAGACTCACAACGGGTTCCTTTCTGGGTAAGACAACAAGAAGGGAAAATCACTTCTTGCCAAAATGCGAGGTAATGGTGGCGTTGAAGAAACTGAAGATGGCGTCGCCGGCGATGATGCCCCCGGCAAACACTTCCATGTGGTTGCGGTGCTTGTCGCCGCCGACCTTCTCGATCAGCAGGCGCAGCACGATGCCGGCCGCCACGGCCCAGCCGGCCAGCGGATTGGCGATCAACAGGCCGGTGGCCAGCAGCACGCCCAGCTGGCGCTTGGGGCCGCCGATCAACTGGATGACGGCGCCCGGTATGGCCCAGATCAGCAACATGTGCGCGATGCCCGGGGTGGCGCCCGCGTTGATGGTGGCCACATACACCTTGGCCACCGGCGGCAGCTGGCCGCCGTCGAACAGCGCGCCGTAGCTGAAATACACCACCGGAATGGCAATCAGGAAGGCCAGCATCGCGGCGATCAGCTGCTGCTTGCGCCCTTCGAGTTCCAGCGCCATGTCGGCGCCGTTGCCGCGCAGCATGTAGCCGGCCTTCAGGTCGTAGCCCATGTCGGCAAAGGCCGGGCCAGTGGCCACCGAAAAGCCGCACAGAATCGCCAGCGCGTGCGGCGGAAAGCCGATCAACAGGCCCAGCAGCAACGTGATCAGGGCCACCGCAAACGCCGGAAACCACCCCGAGTGCATGGCCGCGATGCCCACGATCAGTTCATGCACCAGCGCAGCAAAGGCCGCGTACAGAATGAAGCCCAGCAGCATCGGCACCGACATGTCGGCATACAGCCCGGCCAGCACCGAAATGCCGGCGGACAGCAGGATGTAGCCCACGCCGCCCAGCCGCAGGCTGCTGCCCACGCTGGGGCCGGTCGGGCCGCTGGCCTTGGGGCCGGACTTGCTGCGCATCACCATCACCACCTGCACCAGCGCCACCAGGCCCGCGCCGATCATCATGCCGTGCGGAATGTATTGCTTGCTGATGTCGACGCCGAACAGGGGTTCGGAATAGCCGCGCAGCAGCAAGCCGATGCCGAACATGGCCAGCGCCCAGATGTTGCCGATGAAGGCCACGCCGAACGCCGACATGGGAATCTTGAACCACGAGCCCACGGTGCCCACCACGATGCCCAGGCCCAGCAGCTTGGCCTGCGTGCCGCCCTGGTCGCCCGCCTTGATGGCCTCGGCCGCCGCCACGCCCGGCGGCCAGGCGCCCGTGGCCGGAAACACCGTGCTGCCGAACAGGCGATACAGCATGTAGGCGTCCAGCAGCATCGCCAGGCCCACCCCCAGGAACATCGGCAGCACCATGTCGGGGCGACCCAGCAGATAGGGAATGGCCAGCGGCAGCAGCAGGCTGTTGGCGGCGCCGAAAGTGGCGGACGAAATCGCGGTCTGCGCCAGGTTCTGCGCGTGCACCGAGCGGTACGACCGCAACAGTTGCACGGGAATGCGCGACAGGATCATCGCCACCAGCGCGCCGATGATGGAGGTATTGGGCGTGACGCCCAGCGTGACGATCAGCTGGATGCCGATCACGGCGCCGAACACGCTCAGCGCGGCCAGCAGAATCAGGTTGGACAGCGACAGTGCCCGGGGATGCGACGGGGGGCCCTCATGTGCCGAAGCGCGATGGGGCTCAACGGCGGGTTGGGGGGTGGACTTGATCATCGTGCTCACACTTGATTGACAGGAACAGGAGAACCCCAGGCCGGATCGCAAACCTGCCGGCCCAGGGTGGAGGCTTCCGCGAGCAGCGCCGCCGCCAGCGCCTTGACGCTGGCCGCATCGGCCTGCGCCGCCGGAAAGGAAAGACACATGGCAAAGCGTTCCATCGTCACCGGATCGCTCACGGCGCAACTGATGGACGCCACGCCCGGAATGGCTTCGTTGATCGCCACCGCAAAACCGGATTCCCGCACGCCCTCCAGCAGCGACTGCACGTCCTGCACGGTGCGCGGCGCGTGGTCGGAAATGAACGGCAGCGACTTGCCCAGCCGCTTGGCGACGTCCGCGTTGCTGTCGCGCGCCAGCAGCACCCGGCCGGTGGACGTGGCCCAGCTGGGCGAACGGTGGCCGGGGTGGGTGGTGACGCGCAAGGGGTGGGTGCCGGGCTGCACGTGCAGCACCATGATGTCCCTGCCCTCCAGCACCGAGATGTAGCCGGTGTGGCCGCTTTGGGCGCAAAGCCGCTTCAGGGCGTCCTGCATCTGGGCGGACAGCGTGGTGGTTTCGCGCACCAGGCGCGACAGTTCAAGAATGATGACGCCCGGCCCATAGGCGCGCGTGCTTTCCTCGCGTTCGAGCAGCCCCAGGTCCTTCATCTGCGCCAACAGGCGCGACGCCGAGCTTTTCGGCATCTCGAGATGCTCGACCAGATCGGTCACCGTGACCTTGCGATGCAGCGTGTTGATCAGGCGAAGGATGATGGCGGCGTTTTCGAGTGAGGCCATAAAGTTCCAAAAAATGAGACTTGGTTCCAATTAATGGATTCATTTTACGCCGGGCGATCGCGCTCGAAACGAGGACAAACCCTAGATGAAGGCCTTTGCCCGCGCGCGGAACAGGCAGGCCCATCCCGTCGCGGACCCGACATCGGTGTGGGGCAGACGGCGGGGGCCCACCCAAAAAAAGGACCGGCGCGAGGCCGGTCCTGGTGGCGTTCAGCTAGGCGCCTGAACCCCTTACCACATGTACCGCAGGTTCAACTGCCCCCGCGCGCCGGTGTAGTTGCTGGACCCGGCTTCCAGGGCCAGGCTGCCGGACAGGCTGAGCGACTTGCTGAGACTGCCCTGCAAGCCCGCCTGCAGTTCCATCTGGTTGCCCGGCAGCGTTTCGCGGACGGTCGTCTGGTCAAAGCGGATGCGCTGCGACGACGGGCCATGCCACCAGTTGACCTCGGCGAACGGCAGCATCTGCGTGGCGCCTTCTTCGTTGGACAGGTGCCCTTGCAGGCGCACGCCCACCCGGGTGGCCACGCTCGTGTCCGACTGGCCGCTGATGCGCGTGCCGGTCTTTTCCTGGTGGTCGTCGGCCTGGTAGCGCGTGACGATGGCCTGCGCCTGCGGTTGCAGGTACAGCTGACGCGCCCCGTTGTCGTAGACCTTGAACGAGTAGCCGGTTTCGACGGACGCCGAATTGGCGCGCGACCGGTAGCTTTCGCGCGGCAAGCCCTGGCCATCGACCTTGTTGTCGTAGCGGCCCAGCATCATCCAGGTGTCCACGTACGGCCCGGTCAGGATGTCGGTGTGGCCGAACCAGGTGCCATACACCCCGACGGCGTAACCTTCGACCTTGCCGGTCGCGTGCAGCCCGTTGCTCTCGGCACGGCTGCTGTTCGAGCCGTACGACGCCATGGCGCCCACGCGGGCCGACCCGTCCTTGCCCACCGGGAATCGCAGCAGGTCGCTGCCCCCGTGGATCAGGTAGGTGGTGGACGTATCCTTGATGGTGCCTGCGCCATCGCGGCTGTCCTGGCCCCGGACGATGCGCACCCAGCCCGCACGGGCCGGCTGGCCGTCGACGCTGCCCGACGCATAGTCTCCCCGGTCGCGCAGCGTATGCTGCTGCAGCGTGGTGGCCGCCAGCCTGTTGTTCAGGTAGGCGCCAACCTCGGGACGATAGTTTTGATGGCCGGCATCCGGCTTCGGCGTGGGCGTGGGCGTGACCGGCGCCACCGGCTGGGTCGGATCGACCGGCGTGACCGGGGTGACCGGATCGACCGGGTCGACCGGCGTCACCGGATCGACCGGCTGCCACGAGGACACCTGCGACACCAGGTACCAATCCTGCGCATTGCCGCCAACCCCGCCTCGCGCCAGGTTGTAGTCGTAGGCGCCAGTCGCGATGCTGCCGACGCCTTGGCGATAGCCGTCCGAACGCGCGTCCAGGTGGAACGCGGTGGCATCCGTGGTGGCGCCGTTCTCGGTCAGCACCAGGGGAATGCCCACGCTGGTCTGGTCGCCCGTACCACCGGCGTGACGGATCACCAGGCCGGTGTTGCCCGAGGCCCGGCCCCCATCCAGCACCAGCTTGTCGCTGGCCGAGGTGTCGTCGCCCTTGAAGGCGGCCAGCACGATCGCACCGCCCTGCCCCACGTAGTCGCCCTGCACCCGCAGGGTATTGCCCAGCGTGCCGCCGGCCACGTACAGCGTGCCGGCGTTGGTCAGGCCATTGGCCAGCGTCAGGGTGCCCGGCGTTGCGGCCCGGCGGTTGTCCAGCGCATTGAACACGCCCAGCGCGCCGTGGTTGACGACGGCGCCGCGGATGGTGCCGTCGCCCACCAGCGAGGCGCCCGCCCCGACCGTGACGGTGCCCGCGCCGACACCGCCCAGGAAGGCGTCCGGTTGGGCCGGGCCGCCGAACACCAGCGTGCCCGCCTCGACCGTGGTCCTGCCGGTATAGGCAAGGCTGGCGTCACTGGCGGTCAGCCTGCCGCCGCCGCGCTTGGTCAGGTCGCCGGTGCCGCTGATGGCGTTTTCCAGCGTCCAGTCGCTCGGGGTGTCCAGCACCAGCGTACCCGCGTTGGCGATGTTGGCGGTACCCAGGTTGGCGGCCGTGCTGGCGGTCAGGGTCGTGCCCGCCGCGGTGCTGAGGTTGCCGGAGAAGCCCCGGTTGTCGCCCGCCAGCCCGATGCGCGAGGCGTCGGTCAGCGCGACGTTGCCCGCCCCGGTGAGCGGGTTGACGAGCGTGCCGCTGCCCGCCTTGAACTGCAGCGTGCCGTCGGCCACGATCTCGCCGCTGCCCAGGCCCGCGCCATTGTCGAGCACGGCGGTGGCGTCGCTGCCGATGAGGGTGCGCACGGCCAGGCCGGGGTTGGCGCCGTTGAACACGTGCGTGCCGGTCGCGCCGCTGCCGGCCAGGGTCAGCGTGCCGGCCCCCGCCAGACGGCCTTGCGTCGTGCCGCCGCCCAGCAGGGTCAGCGCGCCGCCGTTGAAGTCGAAGGATGAGCCCGACTGCATGTCCCAGGCGCCGATCGCCTGGGTCTTGCCGTTCAGGTCGACCGCCGCATTGGCACTGACGCGCAGAGCCTGGGTCTGGCCCAGCGCCCCGCTGGCATCCAGGCGCAGCGTGCCCGACTGCACGGCCGTCGCGCCCTGGTAGTCGCTGGTGGCGTTGGACAGGGACACCACGCCGTTGCCCGCTGCGACGGCAATGCCGCCCCGGCCGGTCAGCTTGGCCGAAAGATCGGCGTCGGCGCCGGTGGCGCCAGCGTCCTGCGCCAGGGCCAGCGTCTTGCCGTCCTGCAGTTCCAGCTTGGTCAGGCCGTAGTTCACGTACAGGCCGTCGCCGGGCGCGGTGGTCAGGCGGAAGTCATAGGTGCCCTTGGCAACGACGTCGCCCGCGACCGAAATGTCGAGCTCGCGCGCTGCCGAGATGGCCGTGCCGTTCTGGTCCTGGAAGGCCACGGCGCCCGCCGACCCCACGGTGGTCCCTGCCGCGACAAGCTTGATGCTGGTATTGGCATCGTCTTGCGCCAACAGGTTCTGTGCGTTGGGGGTGCCCGGCGCCGTCGTCACCAGGGTCGTGGGCACCGTGACGCGCACCGTACCCGCGCCGCTGGCGTCCAGGGTGCCGACACGGATGCTGCCGGGCGCCGTGGTCTGGCCCGGCACCTGGGCGTTGAAGATCAGCGTGCCGCCATCGAAGGCCAGGCCGCCGACGGATTGCACGCCGTTGCCCACCGACGTGGTGTTGCCCGCCCCCATTCTCAGGGTGGCGTTGGTCAGCGCGGTCGCATTGTCCCCCCCCAGCAGGAAGGTGCCGCGATCGATCGCCACCGTGCCGCGGAAGGCATTGCCGACGCTGCTGGCAAAGTCGAAGGCATGCGTGCCGGCATCGACCTGGACGAGGCCGTTGCCGGTCAGGACGTTGCCCAGGGTGACGTTGCCGACGATGGTCGGCTTGAGCGCCAGGACGGTCTGCTCGCCATCCAGGTCGATGGCGGCCCCGCTGGCGGGCTTGCCGGCCAGCGCGGTCTGCAGGGTCAGGGTGGACGCATTGCGCAGCCGCACCTGGTCGAACGACCGGATCACATTGCTGTCGCTGAGCGTGTAGCGCGCGCCGTCGAACACCAGGGTGTCGTTGCCCGCCCCGCCGTCCAGCGAACTGAACTGGTTGCCGGCGCCCTGCACCGTGACGGTATCGTTGCCCGACGATCCCAGCAAGGCGCCGATGCTCGACCCATCTTTCAGCAGCAGCGTATTGCTGCCGGTGGCGCCGACAAGACGGACATTACCCGTCACGGTGCCGCCGTCCAGCGAGAGCGTGTTGTCGCCCGCATCGGCGCGCACGTCGCCCTCGATGGTGCCGCGGTTCTGCAGGACGTTGTTGCCCGCGCCCAGGTCGACCAGTCCGGCAATGCGGCCCAGGTTCACCAGGGTGGTGGCCTGGTCGTCGAACACCAGGGCCGCGCCGCCGCCATTGGGCGCGTTGACTTCGCCGCTGGCGCTGTTGGTGAAATGCGTGACCTTGTTGGTCGCCACCGTGGGGGCCACCCGGCTGTTCGAGCGCAGCACGCCCCCGTTGACCACCGTGGTGACTCCGTCGCCCAGCACCAGCGCCGAACCGCCCGCGGTGTCCTGGATGCTGACGTTCACGGCCGTATTGACGGTGCCGGTGGTGTTGGCCACGACGCCGCGACCGCCCGCGCCCGTGGCCCGGATGGTGAGGCCCTGCGAATCGGAGAGATCCAGGCTGTTGGATATCTGGCTGCCATCGGCCGCCTGGAAGGCGATGCCCGCGCCGGAGCCCGACACGGTGATGAGACCGGAGTTGGTGGCGCTGATGGTGGCGCCGGTGCGCAGGCCGATGCCGTCGGCCACGTCGATGGTGGTGTTCGCCAACTGGATGCCGGAGATTTCACCGGCGTTCTCGATCCCGTTGCCGGTGGCGCCCGCGGCATTGACGACCAGATGGGCGCCCTGCACGTTGAGCGCGGTGGCGCCGGCACTGACCAGCACGCCGTGGGCCGTCCCGCGGCCTTCGATCGAGCCCAGGCCCGAGCCGACCAGGTCCAGGCTGGCGCCCGAGCCCAGTTCGACCGCCGCGCGGCCGTCCGTGGCCACAATCTGGCCGCGCTGATTGTCGACCCGCGCGCCGGCGCCCTCGACGTAGATGGCGGTGCCCTTGGCCTGGATATTGCCGGTATTGCGCAGTTCGCCGCCCACGACCCGCACGGCTTGCGAACCCGCGCCCGAGAACTGCAGGCTGCCGTTGTTGACCAGTATGCCCAGATTCTGCGTGATGAACCCCACCGCGCCCGCCTGGGTGGAGGTCAGCGAGGCGCCGTTGGTCAGCGTGGACCCGGTGTTGCTGGCGAGCAAGGTGCTGCCATCGAGCGAATAGAAGTTGCCGTCGACCAGCCCCGCCGTGGCGCCGGCATTGGTCTGGTTCATGACGGCGCCACTGGCGACGGTGGCCTGCGCGCCGCCGGACACGTACAGGCCCTGGGCACCCGCGCCGCTCAGGTCGAACTGGCTGCCCGAGGCCACCGTCACGCTGGTGCCTACCCCGCTGGCATAGATGCCCTGGGCCTTTTCACCGCTGACGGCCACCTGGATGCGGCCGTTCAAGGCCGCCCCGTCGTCCAGGCGATAAAGCGTGGAATCCTCTGCCGACGCGTCGAACACCGTGCCGGCCGACAGATGGGTGTTGATGGAAGACCCCGCGCCGCTCAGGCGGAACAGGATCTGGCCCGTGGCGCCCGACGCGAAGATCGGCATGGCCGTGCCGGACAGGTTGACGCTGGCGCCATTGAGCGCGACCACCCCGACCGCGCCGGTGCCATTCATATGGATATTGCCGCCCGTCATGTTGACGGTGGTGTTGGCGCCACTGGCATTGATGCCCACGGCGCGATGGCTGAGGTCGCCGCCGTTCAGCACCAGGTCGCCCGACGTGTTGACCACGGTGGCCTGGCCGGAGGCGTCGTCCTGCGCGCGAATGCCGACGCCGCCCGCACCGACCGTGATGCGGCCGGTATTGCCGCCGCGCGAGCCGCCCTGGACCGAAATGCCCGTGCTGCCGCTGCCGGTGAACACGATGTTGCCGCTGTTGCTGAGTTCGGCGCCATTGCGGGCAATGTAGCCCGTCACCCCGTCCAGCGCCGAGTTGAGCGTGGCGCCCGTCACCAGGATCGTGCCGGTGCCAAAGCCGGTTTCGCCCGCCGCCTTGGTGCTGTCGCGCAACACCCCCAGTTGGGGCGAACCCACGTTGGCGCCGGTGACGTCGCGCTTCTGGCCATCGGCGATGCCGGCGACTGCGCCGATCGCCTCCTCGTCGTTCATGTTGATCACGGCGTTCTGGGAAATCTTGCCCTGGGCGCCGCCCTCGATGCGTACGCCGACAGCCCCCTCGCCTTCCAGGTTGATGGTCATGTCGCCCGAGTTGAAGGCGGACACTTTCCAGTTGGTGAAGCCGGTGGAATACACGGCGGTGGAATTCTTGCCCGACGCCGTTACCTGGGTGCCGGCACCGGTGCCGCCGGTGAAGTCTGCGCCGTCTTCCACGCGGAACAGGGTCGAGCCTTCGGTGGACACGTCCTGCACCGCCGTTCCCGTGGCAATGATGGAGGACGCCGCGCCGTAGATGAAGAAGCCGATCTGGTTCTTGCCATTCTGGAAATTGACGGCGCCCGAGCCCGTGAGCGTGGCCCCGCCGCCATTCTGCGCACGCACGCCGATGGTGCCGTCGCCGGTCAGGTTCACGGCGCCCGAGACGGCCACATTGGAACCCGTGCCTTCCGACCAGACGCCATAGTTGCGCAGGCCGCTGGTCTGTTGGGCCGAATCACTGCTGACGTTGATGGTGCCGCTGGACTTGGCCTGGCCGCCGGACATCGCCTGGATGCCGATGGAATTGGCGCCCTTGACGTTGATGGTGCCGGCGTTGTCGATGTTGCTGGCGGTGGCGGTGCTGTAAATGCCCACGTTGGCCAGCGGCGCCGCGTTGTAGTGGCCCTTGACCTCGATGGTGCCCGACCCCGAGTAGGTGACGCCGGTGCCAGTGGCGGACACGGCCCGGCCAGCCTGCACCTTGTCGCCGATGATGATGTTGCCGTTGTTGCGCGCGGTGGCGCCGGTGTTCAGGGTGATGCCGATGGCGCCGTTGATCTGCGCCACGTCGGCGCCGCCGCGGTCGATGACGGCCGCGGTGACGTTGGTGGAGCCTTCGCGGCCCAGGTAGATGAGGCCGTCGGTGCCGTTGACCAGCGTGCCGCCGTTGTTGACGATGGCGCCGACGGGCTTGCCCAGGCCCGTCTGGGCTCGCGTGCCGATGTTGACCGCGCCATTGTTGGTGGCGACCGCCCCCGCATTGACGTTGATCCAGTTGGTGTCCACGCCCGCGGAAGCGCTCCAGGTCCAGGCGGCCTGGTTGATGGTGCCATTGTTGACGTAGGTGGTGGCCACGCCGGTGACGATGTCGGGCTTGACCTCGGGGTTGGGGTTGACCCCCTGCTCGCCCAGGTTGCGCACCCCATTGTTGATGATATGGCCGCCGCTGGCCGCCGACATGCCGGTGCCGAAGCGCACGGTGGACACCGTGCCCTCGTTGATGACGGTGCCGCCATTGACGGCCCGCAGCAAGGTGCCGCCGTTGGAGTTGAACGCGCTGGTCATCGCGCCGGTGGAGGTCACGCGGGCGGTGGCTTGTGCGCCGTCGGCCAGCATGCCCACCTGGTTGCCCACGGGCGTGAACATCGGGTCGGAGGGATCGATGGGCGACGTGGCGGGGTTGATCGTGTAGGTCAGCACCGTCTTGGTGTAGGCCAGGTTCAGCGCGTTGTTGTAGGCGGTTTGCGCCGCCGCGCCCGCACCCAGCTTGCCGGCGCGCAACTGGCCGACCAGCCAGGTGTTGTAGGCCTTGAGCTCGGCCAGGTTGGTGACGCTGCGGCTCTGCGCGCCGTCGCTGGTCGTGACCGTGAACGTGCCGTTGTAGGTGGTGGTGCCCAACTGCACCGTGTAGGGCTGGATGGAATCCTGCGTGACGACCGAGCCGCGGTCGGCAAAGGCGATTTCGTTGCGGGAATTCCAATTGGCGGTGCCGTTGGTGACGGCCACGTAATTGACGTTCTTGGAGGTGAAGTCGCCCACCTGGCCGGTGGCGTTCATGTTGAACGTGCCGCCCCCCGATACCTTGGCCAGGCTGGCATTGACGAACGCGCCGGCCCCCGGCTGGGTGGGCCAGTACACCCGGTAGACCTGGGAAATCAGGTCGTCGGTAAAGCGCGAACTGTCGTAGGTGTTGACCACCACGCTGCCGCTGGTGATCGGGTCGGTGACCGTCACGCCCGCGTTCTGCGCGCCGAAGTTGAGGATCTGCTTGCCGGCCGGGTCGGCCGCCCCAGTGACCCAGCCGGCGTTGAAGCCTTCGCTGAGGGTCGGGGTGGCCACCTGCGTGCCGCTGGACCCGGAGAAGCTGACGGTGCCGTCCAGGTTGACCGTGCTGCCGTTGACGTCGAGCGACTGGGCGCCGTTGTTGGCGCTGCCGGGCGTGTAGACCGTGTTGGCGAACGCCTCGAGCGGCATGCCCGCCAGGGTCAGTGCGCCCGCCGCGCCGGCGGCCAGTGCCGCGCGCCGGGTGGCGCGCAAGGTGCTGCGAGACTTGCCGCGCGAGGTGGCCAGCTCGGACACGACGACCCAGCCCTGGACCGCCGCGCTCCAGATAATGCGATATGCGATGTTCATGCTAGAACCACCTCAAAGGATTTTTGGTGGTTCAATGATGCGATTGCGGTCGATCCTCAGGGTGACGCCATTTCCGACAGGGCTGAGGAAATTTCCTATAGCGCGTTAAGATGTAAGCCCCAGTAACCCCAAGCGGGGCAATCGGGTCGGATGGGCGATCAAAGCAGTTACACTGCCGGCGGCCGCCGCGGTACGTCACGGCGAGCCCGCATTCACGCCAATACCAACTTCGTGAAGGCAGCGCAAACGGCCCGGTGATACGCCCGGCCCACCTTGTCTAGCGTTGATAGGAACCCTCCTTTTGACCACCGTACTCATCGTCGACGACCATCCCGCGCTGCGCCTTGTCCTGAAGACGCACCTCGCCCAGGTCATGGGCGTCACGCAGATCCTCGAAGCCGGCAACGGCCAGGACGCCGTCCAGATCGTGCGCGAATCCCGTCCCGGCCTGGTTATCCTGGACATCGACATCCCTCGCATCAATGGCCTGGATGCCATTCCGCGCATCCGTGCCGTCGACCCCAAGGTCGGCATCCTGGTCCTGACGGGCCAGGACCAATCCGTGTTCGCGCCCCGCGTCAAAGAAGCCGGCGCCAATGGCTACGTCAGCAAATCCCAGGAAATCGTCGAGATCATCCGCTGCGTCGAGGCGGTGCTGGCGGGGTACATCGTCTTCCCCAGCGCCGACGTGCTGCCCAGCGCGCAGCGCACCGACCGGCAGAACAACTATGTCGAACGGCTGGACCGCCTGTCCGACAAGCAGGTGATCATCATGCAGATGCTGGCGCGCGGCATGTCCAACAAGCAGATCGGCGAAGCGCTGTTCATCAGCAACAAGACCATCAGCACGCACAAGACGCGCATCCTGGCCAAGCTGGAACTGCGCACCTTGGTAGAACTCATCGATTTCGCCCGCCAATGCCACATCGCGCCCTAGCTCCGCATCGCGCCCTGGTACTGGGCCCCAGCAGCGACCTGACGCGGCGCCTGGCCGCCCAGCTGTCCGTGCTGGGCCTGGCGGTGATCACCCTGCACCAGCTGGCGCGCAAGGATGCCGAACGGGTGCGAGGCGCACGCGTGGTGGTGTTCTGCCAACTGGCCGCCGAGCAATATCCGGATGCCCGCCAACTGCACGACTACGGCATCGGACAGGCCATTCTGCTGGCCATGGGCGGCGCGACCGGCACCGCGACACCGCTGCACGCCACGCTGGCCACCCCCGTGCGCGACGCCGATCTGCTGGGCGCCCTGGCCACCGCGGGCTATCAGGCGCCTGCCGAGCAGGAACTGGCCAAGGTGAACGAGACCCTGCTGCGGCTGGTCAATGGCAATACGGCAGTCACGGCCGAATTGGTATCCAGCCTGCTCGTCACTGCCTTGTCCGATCTGGCCGATTACCAGCGGGAGTGCGCCGAGCGCAACTGGGTCGCGGCCAGCGCCCGGGCGCACCGCCTGGCGGGCACCGCCCGCATGGCCGGCTGCGCCACCCTGACCGCGCTCAGCACGCGCGCCGAGGCGCTCTGCGCCGAAGGCGACAGCGCCAACGTCGGCGCATTGAATCGATTGCTGGTGCCCGGAATCGAGCGGCTGTGCTCGACGCTGCGCGCCCTGCAAGCCGGCGCGTAGGCCGCCGCGTTGCGCGACGGCGCAGCCCCATCATCGCCGCGTGATGCTGCCGCCCAGCACCGCCGCCAGCATCACCTTGATGTCTGCGGGCCCGGTGTTGCGGAAATCGGCGACGCCATGCGCGCCCACTTGCAGCGCCAGGTAGTCGAAATTGGGGGGAGCGGCCTGCCGCTGCACCACCACCTTCGCGTGGGGGAAGACGGCGCGCATGCGCGGCACCACGGCCAGGCATTTGGTCGGGCTGCGCAGGATGTCGAGCACGACCAGTTCCGGCTCGGCGCCAGGCCACTTGCGCAGCACCTCCGGCAGGCGCCGCAGTTCCGTGCATATCAATGGCGCGAACTGGGCGGCAAATTTGGTTTCGCACGATGCGCGCCCAGCGGCATTGTCCGTGATTATCAACGCTTTCAAAGCATGTTTCCTTGCGCAAGCGCCATCGCCTGATACCGTCGGTACGTAGGCTGAGACGGCCCGACATTCTCCGCCGAGGTGAAATCGTCCTATCTTGGAAATTTCCTCTGGCGACACTCGAATTTTCCTCAGCCATGAAGCGCGAACGCAGCGCCCCCTGCACCGCTGCGTGCGCTCGCGCGCGGCGTCAGCCCGCCTGGCTGGCCGCGCCCTGCGCCATCAGCCGTTCGAATTCGGGCACGGCGCCGTCGAAACGGACCTGGCCCTGGTTCAGGTAGATCACCCGGTCGACCAGCTCGAGCAGATTGGCCCGGTCGGTCACCACCAGCAGCGTGCCACCCACGACGCTTCTGGCCTTGAGGGTGTCGATGAGCCGCTGCTCGGATTGGGGGTCGAGCGATTCGGACGGCGTATCCAGCACCAGCAGGCGGCGCCGGGTCAGCGTCAGGCGCGCCAGCGCCAGCAGCTCGCGGGTGCGCCGGCCCAGCGACGGCAGCGCGGCGCATGCCGTGCGCAAGCCCTGCGGCCAGCGGGCAATGGCCGGCGCCAGGCCCACCTGCCGGGCGCAGGCCGCCAGTTCCTCCGGGCTGTGCCCCCCCTCCAGGCCCAGGTATTCCAGGGGCGATGCGCCGATGGGCTCGGCGCTTTGCCAGGCGTAGTGGGTCTGGTCGCGCAGCGACCGCGCATGCTCGCCCGCCAACGGGCACCCGGCCCAGTCGATACTGCCCTGCGCCGGCGCCACCACCCCCAGCAGCAGCTTGACCAACGTGCTCTTGCCGCTGCCGGTCGGGCCGACGATGGCGACGCGTTCACCCCGGCGGATATCCAGCGACACCGATTTGAGTGCGTCGGCCATGCCGGGACCATAACGAAACGCCACGTCGCGCAACGACCAGCCGGCCTCGGGCTGGGCCATGCCGCCGCTGGCCTCGGGCGCCTGGGCGGCCTGCGCCAGCGTGTCGTTGACCTGCCGCAGGCAGCGGTTCATCTGGCGCACGCTGGGCAGCGCGGTCATGAGCGCGCTCAGGGGCTGCAGCATGCGGCCCGACAGCAGGATGGCCGCAAAGATGCCGGCCGGCTGCATGTGGCCGGCCATGACCAGGTAGTAGGCCACGACCACGATCAGCAGCGTCTGCGCATTGCCCAGCAAGGCCAGGGCCGAGCCGCAACGCGATTGCAGGGCGAAGCGCCGCTGCTCGCGCAGCCGCATGGACTCGGTCGAGACCAGGTATTCGGAGGCCAGCGTCGATTCGGCGTTGACGCCGCGATACAGGGCCAGCCGGTCGGCCGTCAGGGAGAACGGCGCGACATCGTCGGGCCCCATGGCATTCAGTTGCCGGTCGTAGCGCCAGACGCACCAGGCGGCGGCGGCCATGGCGGCGACGGGCACCAGCGCGATCAGCCCGCCGATCCAGGCAATGATGGCCAGGTACAGCACGGTGAAGCCCAGGTCGACCGCGGAGCTGCCCACCAGGTTCCAGTACAGCGACCGCAGCCGCGACAGGGCCGCCAGGCCGCGGACGGTGCCCTGCCCCCATTCCAGGGCCTGCGACAGGGGCGCGCGGCCCATCCAGTGCACCAGCTGCGGCAGGCAGGCGGTCTGGAATTCATCGGCCAGGCGCGTCAGGGCGCGGCTGCGCTCGTTGCGCAGCAGGGCCTCCAGCCCCAGGCACAGCAAGGCCCCCAGCGACAGCACCCACAACGACATTTCCGCCTGGGCGGGCAGCACTCGATCGTAGATGGCATTCATGTAGAGCGGGATGACCAGCGCGAAGGCGTTGATCACGAAGGTCGCCAGGCCGATTTCCTTGAGCAGCCGGGTGTCGGACAGCGCCGCCTGGCGGAATTCACGCCAGCCGAGACGGGCAAAGGTCTGTGCGGGCACGACGCGGTAGAGCGCCGCGCCCGCCGGCAGGTCGAAGGGCACCGCCCCGGCACGGGACGCCTCTGCCTGCGGTCCCAGCGCCTGCCAGGCATCGCCGACGTACCGGGCGGCGCCGGCCCGCCCGCCCTGGATCCACAGGTAGACGCCCGGAGTGGGACCGGGCGTGCCGGGCGTGGCCTGGGCGCCAGGCTGCGGGGTCGCCAGGCAATCCACGCGCAGGTGGGCGGCGGCCGCCTTGAGCCAGGGCTCCAGGCCCGCCTCGCCCGCCAGTTGCCGGGCCTGCCTGCGCCACTGCCAATGCGCGGCCGGCCCCAGCACCTGCTCGGCGGCGTCCAGCAGCGCGTCGGCCAGGCCTTCGGGGGCCTGCGGCGCGGATTCGGAAGAGAAGGTGCCGACCGGTAGCCCCGGGTCAGCGTAGCGAAGATTGTCCATGATTGCCTTGAAAAAAACGTGCCCCGGCAGCGTGCGGCGGCGCTAGTGCGCCACCACCACGGTATGGCCGCCCTGCGACCAGGTCTGGTGATCGGCGGTGTTTTCCGTCATCGTCCAGCCGGTCTGGGAAATGGTGAAGCTGTCCTGGGCGTCCAGCCGCACGGTCAACGACGAGCTTTCCGGCCCGGACACCAGTTGGTTCAGGTTGATCGCGACCCGGTCGGTCTTGCCGTCGGCGAAATCGATGGTCGAGATATGCGAGATGCGCACGCTGGAATCCAGGTGGAACGTGCCTCCGGCGCCCTGCTTGGCCATGACGTCGTTGCCGCCGCTGCCGCCGTCGATCTGATAGCGGCTCAGGTCGGCCTGGTTCGAGAAGGTGAAGCGGTCGCCCTTGGACGAGCCGACGATCTTGCCGATCTGCACCAGCGTGTCGAACGACCCGAAGCCGTCCTGCACCTGTCCGGAAGACAGGTTGGCATCGATACCCTGCGGCGACGTGTGGTAGCTGGCGGTGGCCAGGCCGTCGGCCCCGCCGATCAGGACGTCGTTGCCGCCGTTGCCCACCAGAATGTCCGCGCCGCCATTGCCCATCAGGGTATTGTTGTCGTTGTTGCCGATAATGCTGTCGGCCTGTGCCGTGCCCGTGATGTTGCGCACGCCCGAGACCCGGTCAGTACCGTATTCGGCCTTGCCGATGGTCTGCACCGTGGTGCTGAGGTTGGCGGTGATGCCGCGGTCCAGCAACGAGTAGTCGACGGTATTGTTGCCATTGCCCAGCGACAGCGTGTCGTTGCCCTTGCTGCCGTAAATATAGTTGTTGCCGTTGATCTCGGTGATGATGTTGGCGTTGTCGTTGCCCCAGATGGTGTCGTTGAAACCATAGGTGCCCGTGACATTGTCGACGTTGATCAGCTGGTCCTGCGTGCCGTAGCCGTCGTTCATCGCGACGCCGGCGGCCAGGTCCAGCTGGATGCCCTGCGTGGCCCCCCAGGCGTAATAGGCGGTACCGCCCTTCAGGGTGTCGTTGCCCTTGCCGCCAAACAGCAGCGTGCGGGAATTTTCGGCGGTCAGGCTGTCGTCGTGGTCGCTGCCCCAGATGCCTTCGAAAGCCGTCAGCGTGTCGGTGAAGCCGCCATGCGTGACCGTGCCCGACCCCGCGCTGTTCAGGATGGCCGTGACGGCGCTGGAGCTGCTGGCATACAGCGCGTAGTCCGAGGTGCCCGCCGTGCCGTCCAGGGTATTGTTGCCGTCGCCGCCGTCGAAGTAGTTGACGTAACGGCCCCCTTTCATGTGGTTGTCGGCGGCAGAGCCCAGCAGATAGTTGGTGCCGGCCGAGAACGAGGCGTAGACGTCCTCGATGTCGGTCAGCGTATCGCGGCCGAAGGCCGTGGCGTCGTTGAACCGGAACACCATCGAGCCGTTGACGTAGACGGCCGTGAGCGTGGAGGCGAAGCCGGTCTGCAGGTCGATGTACAGGGCCTGGTTCAGGGCGCTGTAGTCGACCAGGTCGCGACCGTCGCCGCCATCGATCGTGGTGGAGCCCAGGGTGCCGATGAAGGTATCGTCGCCCAGCCCCCCACGCAGCGTGCTGCCGCTGACGGCCTGGAAGGTGTCGTTGCCCCCGCCCCCCAAAACCTCGACGAAATTCGAGACCTGGTCGGTGCCACCGCCGGCCTTCTGGACCGTGCCGTTGACCAGGTTGATGTTCAGCGCCACATCCAGCTTGGAGTAGTCCAGCGTATTGCGGCCCGCACCGCCGTCCAGCACGTCGGAACCGGCGCTGCCGACCACCGTGTCGTCGCCATCGCCGGCGAAGATGGTGTTGTCGCCCGCGTCGCCCTCCAGCGTGTCGTTGAAGCGCGAGCCGATCAGGCCTTCGATGCCTTCGTAGGTGTCGGTGCCGCCGTAGCCGTTGCGGCCGGCTTGCGTGCGGCCGGCGGCCAGGCTGGCGTGCACGCCGTCGGGTCGGGTGGCCTGGCTGTAGTCGACCACGTCGCGGCCCTCGCCGCCGGACAGCAGGTTCTGGCCCGCGCCCGAGAAGAACACGTCATTGCCCGCCCCGCCGTACAACTGGGCGTTTTCGGAACCGGCGATCAGCACGTCGTCATGGCGGGTGCCAACGATGGCGTCGATGTCGATCAGCGTGTGGATCGCCTTGCCGCCCAGCGTGGTGACGCCATTGCGCAGATCCACCGTAATGCCGTCGGCGAAGCCGCTGTAGTCGACGGTGTCGTGTCCGGCGCCGCCGTCGTACACGCCGCGCACCGTGGACGCCACGATGCGGTCATCGCCCGCGCCCGCATGGATCTCGATGGGCGTGTAGCCGGCGTGGATCGTGTCGTTGCCGCTGCCGGTCGTGACCTGGGCCGGACCCGACGCCGAGGCCAGCACGAACGAGCCGTCTTCACGCTGGATCTCGTAGGGGTTGTCCATGATGACGAACGTGGCGTGGTGCTCCTGCAGCGGCCCGCCCTGGCGCGATTGGTACTCGAAAGTTAGCGCCAGCGAGTCCAGGCGGCCCTTGGGATACAGCAACAGCACGTCGCCGGGATTGAGTCCGTAGGCCCGGCCCTCGTCGGTGCCGTATTCGACCACGCGATAGCCCACGGGCAGGCCGCGACTGATGTGCACCTTGCCCGCCGCGTCCATCAGGTGAATGACGCGCGTCATCATGTCGGGCGAAAAGCGCGCCGGGTCGTCGGCGTAGACCGTCCAGTCGGC
The DNA here is from genome assembly GCF_059760725.1 of Achromobacter sp. 1014246743. Lineage (NCBI taxonomy): Bacteria > Pseudomonadati > Pseudomonadota > Betaproteobacteria > Burkholderiales > Alcaligenaceae > Achromobacter > Achromobacter sp. 1014246743. The sequence continues at coordinate 227 of NZ_JCBANA010000092.1, read as the reverse complement.
GGTTTCCGCCGACAGGTCGATCATCTTGGTGCCGTACTGCACCGCCAGCGTCGGGTCGGTCTGCGCGCCCTGCGTCGCCGCCCCGCCCCGGTAGACGTGATTGGCGGTGTCGATCTTGGCATCCAGCTGGTACAGCCGCATCGACCGGTCATCCACCACCGGGCCGGGGTCCAGCGGGGCCTCGGGCTCGGGGGGCGGCGGCGGCGGCGGCGGGGGCGGCGGAGGCG
>NZ_JCBANA010000091.1:0-25213 GCF_059760725.1 Achromobacter sp. 1014246743 | reverse complement strand
CCCCGGTTTTCCACCACCACGGCCTGGCCGAGTTCGCGGCCCAGGCCTTCGGCCACGACGCGGGCAACGATGTCGGTGGTGCCGCCGGCCGCGAACGGCACGATCAGGCGGATGGGCCGGTTGGGGTAGGCATCGGCGGCCTGGACGGCGGAACTAAAGCAGACGCCTGCGATGGCGGCGGCCAGGACGGCCTTGGCTTGGGACAGCACGGTCAAGAGTCTTCTCCATATTTTTTGAAATCCGACCCGGCCGGCTTCGATGGCCGGCGTCGGTGGAACGCGCCTGGTTCCGATGCCGGCCAGATCGACGCTCCGTGGGCGCCATTGCACACAGTTCCCGCCAAGGGGTCAATCGGGATTCCCCCGCCCGCCGTGGGGGTATTTGTCCCGGCTTGCAAGGCAACGGAAAATAGGGGCTGAACCCGGAAAAATCGTATGCTGACAAGAACTTGAACGCGCTCGGGGGCAGGCCTCATGCGCAATCATTGCGCAGCGATCGTGCTGTCTTTAGCCCGGTACGTGCATAAATCTCTGCATAACTTACAAGAATCTGATATTTTTCGGATGAGATTCTTGGCCGGTCTTGCAAGAAAACTATTGCGTTTGTTTCTGTCTGCGCCGTTCAATGGGCGTTGGTTGATGTCCCCACGGGGCAACGTGTAGTGCAGCGACGCACCGGGCCAGGGTTCCGTCCGTTTTTCAATCCCCGGTCTGTTTCGTCTCTCGCTGCTTGCACTGGCGGGAGGGGGCCCGGACATTCTCGGAACGCCATGTCGCTGATACTGATCCTCGCTCTGCCGTTCGCCGGCAGCCTGTGCGCCGCGCTGCTGCCTTCCAACGCCCGCAATGCCGAGGCCTGGTTGGCGGGCATCATCGCCCTGACGTGCGCGGTTCTGGTCGCCAGCTTGTATCCCCAGGTCGCCCAGGGCGGCGTCATCCGCGTGGATATGCCCTGGGCGCCCGCGCTGGGGCTGCAATTCTCGCTGCGCATGGACGGCTATGCCTGGCTGTTCGCCCTGATCGTCTCCGGCATGGGCGCGCTGGTGGTGCTGTATGCCCGCTACTACATGTCGCCGGACGATCCGGTGCCGCGCTTTTTCTCGTTTTTCCAGGCCTTCATGGCCGCCATGCTGGGAGTGGTGCTGTCGGGCAACCTGATCCAGCTGGTCATGTTCTGGGAAATGACCAGCCTGGCCTCGTTCATGCTGATCGCCTATTGGCATCATCGGCTGGACGCCCGCCGCGGCGCGCGCATGGCGCTGACGGTCACCGGCGCCGGCGGCCTCTGTCTGCTGGCCGGCGTGCTGATCCTGGGCCATATCGTCGGCAGCTACGACATGGACCGCGTCCTGGCCTCGGGCGACCTGGTGCGCGCCGATCCCTGGTATCCCGCCGTGCTGGTGCTGGTGGCGCTGGGCGCGCTGACCAAGAGCGCGCAGTTCCCGTTCCATTTCTGGCTGCCCAACGCCATGGCCGCGCCCACGCCGGTGTCGGCCTACCTGCACTCGGCCACCATGGTGAAGGCGGGGGTGTTCCTGCTGGCGCGCTTCTGGCCGGTGTTGGCGGGCACCGATGAATGGTTCTGGATCATCGGCGGCGCGGGGCTCATCACGCTGGTGCTGGGCGGCTATGCCGCGATCTTCCAGCAAGACATGAAAGGGGTGCTGGCGTATTCCACCATCAGCCACCTGGGCCTGATCACGCTGCTGCTGGGCCTGAACAGCTCGCTGGCGCTGGTGGCGGCGGTGTTCCACATGGTCAACCACGCCACCTTCAAGGCGTCGCTGTTCATGGCGGCCGGCATCGTCGACCACGAAACCGGCACCCGCGACCTGACCCGCCTGTCCGGCCTGTACAAGGCCATGCCCATCACGGCCACGCTGGCGATGGTGGCGGCCGCGTCCATGGCCGGGGTGCCGCTGCTCAACGGCTTCATTTCCAAGGAAATGTTCTTTGCCGAGACCACCTTCGTCAGTGGCGACTGGGTCACCCGCATGGGGCTGCCGCTGGCGGCCACGGTGGCGGGGGCCTTCAGCGTGGCGTATTCGCTGCGCTTCATCCTGCAAGTGTTCTTCGGCCCGCCGGCCACCGACCTGCCGCGCGCGCCGCACGAGCCGCCACGCTGGATGCTGTTTCCCAGCGCGCTGCTGGTGCTGATCTGCCTGCTGGTCGGCGTGCTGCCCGCCGTGACGCTGGGGCCGTTCCTGGCCACGGCCGCGCAGAGCATCCTGGGCAAGGACATGCCTGAATACAGCCTGTCCGTCTGGCATGGCGTGAACCTGCCGCTGGTGATGAGCTTCGTGGCCATGACCGCGGGCGTGGTGCTGTACCTGGCGCTGCGCGCGCACCAGCGCGCCAATCCGGGCCGCGTGCCGTTCATCTACCGGCTCGATGGCCGCCGTTCGTTCGAGACGCTGCTGGACGGTTCCAGCGTCGCAGCCGCCTGGCTGCTGCGTTGGCTGGCGTCTTCGCGCCTGCAGGTGCAGATGCTGCTGATCGTGCTGGGTACGCTGTTCGTGGCCTGGCTGCCGCTGCGGGCAGGGGGCTGGCTGGAAGGCACCGGCAGCATGGCCGCCGTCGACCCGGCTTTTGCCTTGCTGTGGCTGGTTGGCTGCGTCTGCGCCGTGGCCGCCGCCTACCAGGCCAAGTACCACCGCCTGGCGTCGCTGGCGCTGGCCGGCGGCGCGGGCCTGGTAACCTGCCTGACCTTCGTCTGGTTCTCGGCGCCCGACCTGGCGCTGACGCAGCTGTCGGTGGAAGTCGTGACGCTGGTGCTGTTGCTGCTGGGCCTGCGCTGGCTGCCGCGCCGGATCGAGCAGGACGAAGATGAAGGCCTGGGCGCCACGGTGCGTGCCCGCGGCCGCCGGCTGCGCGACCTGCTGATGGCCACGGCCGCCGGCACCGGCATGGCCGCGCTGGCCTACGCGGTGCTGGTGCGCCCGCAGGGCGACACCATTTCGTCCTATTTCGTTGACCGGGCGCTGCCCGACGGCGGTGGCACCAACGTGGTCAACGTGATCCTGGTCGACTTCCGCGGCTTCGATACGTTTGGCGAAATCACGGTGCTGGGCATCGTGGCCCTGACGGTCTACGCGTTGCTGCGTCGTTTCCGGCCCGCCGCCGAAAGCGCCGACCTGCCACGCCAGCAGATCGACCAGGACGGCCCCGTGCCCGCCGCGCCCGACATCAAGAGCGTCGTGCCCAAGGGCTCGATGATGGTGCCGACCGTGCTCGTACGCCTGCTGCTGCCCACGGCCGCACTGATCTCGGTGTATTTCCTGCTGCGCGGCCACAACCAGCCGGGCGGCGGTTTCGTCGGCGGCCTGATCTTCGCCACCGCCGTGATCCTGCAATACATGGTGGGCGGGGTGTACTGGGTCGAATCGCGCAGCCGCCTGAATCCGCAGAACTGGATCGGCATCGGCCTGCTGTTCGCCGGCACCGCCGCGGTCACGGCCTGGCTGGCCTACAAACCGTTCCTGGCCGCGCTGGCCTGGGATGTCGCTTTGCCGCTGGTGGGCCACGTGCACCTGTCCAGCGTGCTGCTCTTCGACCTGGGCGTCTACATGCTGGTGGTCGGGTCCACCGTGCTGGTGCTGGTGGCGCTGGCTCACCAATCGCTGCGCGCGCAACGCAAGGCGGCCGCCGAAAGCCAGGCAGCCGCCGCACAAACGGGGGAAGCCTGATGGAATTGATTTACGCCGTCGCGATCGGCGTCTTGGCGGGCTCGGGCGTCTGGCTGCTGCTGCGGCCACGGACGTTCCAGTTCATCATGGGCCTGTCGCTGGTCTCCTATGCGGTCAACCTGTTCATTTTCGGCATGGGCCGCCTCAAGTCTGGCCGCCCGCCGGTGGTGGATCCGGCCATGGCCAATGATCCTTCCTGGCACGCCGATCCGCTGCCGCAGGCGCTGGTGCTGACGGCTATCGTCATCGGCTTTGCCACCACCGCGCTGTTCCTGGTGGTGCTGCTGGCCTCGCGTGGCTTGACGGGCACCGACCACGTCGATGGACGGGAGTCCCAATCTTGAGTTTCTGGCTTCAACATCTTCCTGTATTGCCCATCATCACGCCGCTGCTGGCCGGCGCCGTGATGCTGCTGCTGGCCGACACCAGCCGCTACACGCGCGGCGCCATCGCCACGGTTTCGACGCTGGCTCAACTGGCCTGGGCCATCGCGCTGCTGGCCGTGGCCGGCGGCGCGGTGCCGGGCGTCTGGCCCGATGGCGTCGGCGTCTACCTGGTGGGCGACTGGCCCGCGCCGTTCGGCATCGTGCTGGTGGTCGACCGCCTGGCCGCCGTCATGCTGACGCTGACCGCGGTGCTGGGGCTGGCCACGCTGACCTATTCGCTGGCCTGCTGGGACCGCGCGGGCGTGCATTTCCATTCGCTGTTCCAGTTCCTCTTGATGGGCCTGAACGGCGCTTTCCTCACCGGCGACCTGTTCAATCTGTTCGTGTTCTTCGAGGTCCTGCTGGCGGCGTCCTACGGCCTGTTGCTGCATGGCTCGGGCGTGGCGCGCGTCAGCGCCGGCCTGCAGTACATCGCCGTCAACCTGGTCGCCTCGTTCCTGCTGCTGATCAGCATCGCGCTGATCTACGGCGTCACCGGCACGCTCAACATGGCCGACCTGGCGCTGCGGGCGGGCAACCTCACCGGTTCGGACCGCATGCTGTTCGAGGCGGGCGCGGCCATCCTGGGCGTGGCCTTCCTGGTCAAGGCCGGGGCATGGCCGCTGAACTTCTGGCTGGTCAAGGGCTACGGTTCGGCCAGCGCGCCGATCGCCGCCATGTTCTCGATCATGACCAAGGTCGGCATCTACGCGCTGCTGCGCATCGGCTCGCTGCTGCTGCCCACCGGCGCGCCGGCCGCCTTCAGCCTGGACTGGATGTTCGCCGCCGGCCTGGCCACGCTGCTGTTCGGCGGCCTGGGCCTGCTCGCCACCCAGCAGCTGGAAAAGATGGTGGGGTATTGCGTCATCGTCTCGGCCGGCACGCTGCTCACCGCGCTGGGCATGCCCGGCGTGACGCTGACGGGGCCGGCGCTGTTCTACCTGATCAGCTCGGTGCTGACCACGGGCGCGTTCTTCCTCTTGGCCGAACTGATCGAACGCACGCGCAGCTTCGGCGCCAACGTGCTGGCGGTCACGCTCGACGCCTTCGACCTGGACGACCCGACATCGGTCAATCGGTCCGACGACGTCGTCGGGGTGGCCATTCCGGCCGCGATGGCGTTCCTGGGCCTGGCCTTCATCTGCTGCGCCTTGCTCGTGACCGGCCTGCCGCCGTTATCGGGCTTCGTGGCCAAGTTCTCGCTGCTGTCCGCCGCAGTGTCGGCCGCCAATGAATCGGCGCCGCCCATGGACGCCTGGATCCTGGTGGCCGCCGTGCTGGTGTCCGGCCTGGCCGGGCTGATCGGCCTGGGCCGTACCGGCATCCGCGTGTTCTGGGCCAGCGACGACCGCAGCACGCCGCGCCTGCGCGTGATCGAAGCGGGGCCGGTTGCGATTCTGCTGTTGCTGTGCGTGGGCTTGGCCGCAGGGGCGGGCCCGGTGTCGGCGTACCTGGACGACGCCGCCCGCTCGCTGGATCAGCCCACGCGCTACATCGAAGCCGTCATGTCCGCACAGACGGTGCGCGCCACCCCGGGAGGAAGCTGATGCGCCGCCTTTACTTCCTTTTCCTGCCCGTGTTCCTGTTCGTCCTGTGGCTGGTGCTGAACGAAAGCCTGTCGGCCGGGCAGATCGCCCTGGGCATCGCGCTGGCGCTGTGGTTCACCTGGGCCGCCTCGCGCCTGCGTCCCTTGCGTGCCAAGCCGCGGCGCCTGTGGAAGGTGATTCCGCTGTTCCTGCACGTCACGCTGGACATCATCAAGTCCAACATCGCAGTGGCCAAGCTGATCCTGAACCCGCGGCGCAATGATTTTTCGCCCGGCTTCATCATGATTCCGCTGACCATGCGCGAGCCCCACGGCCTGGCCATGCTGGCCTGCATCGTCACCTACACGCCGGGCACCGTCTGGGTCGACCTGACCGACGACTATCGTCTGAAGCTGCACGTGCTGGACCTGCAGAACGAAGACGAGTGGATCCGCCTGGTGCAAGACCGCTACGAGCGCCCCTTGATGGAGATCTTCGAATGAACGCCATACTGATGAACAACGTCCTGTACCTGGCGGCGTCCTTTGCACTGGTGTGCTTCGCGCTGGGCATGGTGTTTGCCGCCATCCGCCTGTTGCGCGGCCCCACCGCGCAAGACCGCGTGCTGGCGCTGGACACGCTGTATATCAACGGCATGCTGACCATGCTGGTGTTCGGCATCCGCTCGGGCACGTCGGTGTACTTCGACATCGCGCTCTTGATCGCGCTGTTTGGTTTCGTGGGGTCCACCGCCATGGCCCGTTTCCTGCTGCGTGGCGAGGTGATCGAGCCATGATCAATACTCCCATTCCCCTGTGGGCCAGCATTCCGGCCAGCCTCTTGCTGGTGCTGGGTGGCCTGCTGGCGCTGACCGGCTCGGCCGGCCTGCTGCGGTTTCGCTCGTTCTACGCGCGCATCCACGCGCCCACGCTGGGCAACACCATGGGCTGCGGCTGCGTATTGGCCGCATCCATCCTGGTGTTTTCGTCGCTGGCGGGGCGGCCGGTGTTTCATGAAGTGATCATCACGCTGCTGCTGGTGGTGTCTTCGCCGGTGACAGCGATGCTGCTGATGCGTGCCGCCACGTACCGTAATCGCCTGACCCGCGCGGATGCCGATCTGGACGCGCGCTGATTTTGCATCGCACCATCTGATACTTAGGCTTACGTTTATGGCTTGCCTGACATGTCCCCTTTGAGGCATCGTGGGGCAGTTGTATCAAGCAAACGGTGTCGGGTCTTTCGGGGCCGCACCGTTCGGGTTCAATCTCTTTAAGGAGCTGACCATGAATGTACGTCCCATGCAAACCAAACGCCTTGCGGCATCCCTGTGCGCGGCCGGCCTGATGCTGGCCGCCGGAGCCGCCCAGGCCGCCGACCCGATCGGCCGCGCCGGCATTCAGGCGCAATACGAACAGGATGTGGCGGCTTGCAAGAACGGCAGCACCGGCCAGGATCGCGCGGCCTGCCTGCGCGAAGCCGGCGCCGCGCGCCAGGAAGCCAACCGCAAGCAGCTCAGCGACGGCACCACCGAGCAGCACCAGCAAAACATGATCGACCGCTGCAACCGCCTGCCGGCCGATTCCCGCCAGGACTGCATCACCAGCATGACGCAACCCACCCAGGTGCGCGGCAGCGTGCAGGGCGGCGGCGTACTGCGTGAAACCGTGATCCAGGTGCCGGCCAACACCGTGCCGCCGGCCCCGCCGGCCCCGGGCATGGCGCCGGCGCCCGGCATGGCGCCCGCCCCGGGCATGGCCCCGCCGCCGCCCGCGCCGATGCGCTGATCAAGACAGCCTGACCGGCTCGTCCCGGTCTCATGGCATGCCCTTGAGGGCGACAGCCGCCACATTCAGGCAAAATGGCGGCTGTCGCCCTTAATTACGCATATCCATGTCAGACGTCATCGCCCTGATTTTCGACTTCGACGACACGCTGGCCTCGGACAGCACGTCCGGTTTCCTGGACAGCATCGGCGTGGACACGGCGTCCTTCTGGAAAGACCAGGTGGATCCGCTGCTGTCCAGGCAGGACTGGGACCCCGTTCCCGCCTACCTCTACCAGATGATCCAGCTGTCCCGCGAGGGCAAGCACGGCCTGATCACGCAGCAACGCCTGCAGGAATGGGGCGCCCGGCTCGAACTGCACGACGGCGTCACCACGCTGTTCCAGCGCCTGCGCGCGGCCGTGCGGGCCGAGCAGCCGCAGGTGCAGCTTGAGTTCTATCTGATTTCCAGCGGCATCGGCGACGTGGTGCGGTCCACGCCCATTGCGCACGAATTCACCGAAATCTGGGCCTCGGAATTCGTCTACGGCGACGACGGCGGCATCACGTTTCCGCGCCGCATCGTCAGCTTCACCGACAAGACGCGCTACCTGTTCCACATTCAAAAGGGCATCATCGGCCGCGATTTTCGCAACAAGCCGTTCGAGGTCAACCGCAAGGTGCCCGAAGACCGCCTGCGCGTGCCGTTCGACCAGATGGTGTTCGTGGGCGACGGCTACACCGACATTCCGTGTTTCTCGCTGATCCGCCGCGCCGGCGGTTTCGCCTTTGGCGTGTGGGACCCGAAACACCGCGACAAGCGCAGCCGCGCCTGGGGCTTCATCGAAGAAGGGCGGGTGTCGAACCTGAACCAGGCGCGCTACGACGAAAACGCCGAACTCTATCAATGGCTCGAAGAAGCGGTCACCAGCCTGGCTGGCCGCATCGCACTGAAGTCGCGGGTGTACCGTGGTTGATCCGCTTGCCATGGCGGCCGAGCCGCCCTGGACCGCGCTGGACGCCCGCTACATGACGCTGGCGCTGGAACAGGCGCAGGCGGCCTACGACATCGGCGAAGTGCCGGTGGGTGCGCTGGTGGTATCCGCCCAGGGCGACATCCTGGGGCAGGGCTACAACCGCACCATCATCGACCACGATCCCACCGCGCATGCCGAAATCGTTGCCTTGCGCAGCGCCGCGCGCGCCCTCGAAAACTACCGCCTGCCCGGCATCACCGTGTACGTCACGCTGGAACCCTGCGTCATGTGCATCGGTGCCATGCTGCACGCCCGGCTGGCGCGGGTGGTGTTCGGCGCCTACGACCCCAAGACGGGCGCCTGCGGCAGCGTGCTGGACGTGGGCGCGGTGCCCAAACTCAACCATCACACTTCAGTCACCGGCGGCGTGCTGGCCGAACCCTGCGGCGACCTGCTGCGCCGGTTCTTCCGCGAACGCCGCGCCAAGGAATCCATTGCATGAGCAACACCCACGATCACGACCATGAGTGCGGCGAGGCCTGCGGCCACGACCACAGCCATGATCACCGCCACAACGTGCCCGACGCCCGCGGCATCTACCTGATCTCGCCGTCCTCGGCCGTGCGCGATCCGCAGACCGTCGAGCTGGCGCGCGAGCGCCTCGCGCGGCAGGGCTTCAAGACCGCGCTGGATCGCACCGCGCTGGCCGAACACCAGCGCTTTGCCGGCACCGACGCCCAGCGCCTGGCCAGCCTGACGCGCGCCACCAAGCAGAAGCTGCCTATCGTCATGGTGACCCGCGGCGGCTATGGCATGGGCCGGCTGCTGCACGAGATCGACTGGAAGGCCATGGCCGACAGCGGCAAGCGCTTTGTCGGCATGAGCGACTTCACCGCCTTCAACCTGGCGCTGCTGGCGCAGACCGGCGCGGTCAGCTACACCGGCGCCACGGCGATCTACGACTTCGGCGGCAAGAAGGTCGACGACCTGACCGAAGCGCTGTTCGGCGAAATCATGCGCGGCGAACTGGAAATCCTCAGCTTCGAAACCCAGGACGCCGACCCGGTCGATTGCCGCGGCATCCTGTGGGGCGGCAACCTGGCCATGCTGGCGTCCTTGATCGGGACGCCCTACATGCCCAAGATCCGCGGCGGCATCCTGTTCCTGGAAGACGTGGCCGAACACCCGTACCGCATAGAACGCATGCTGATCCAGCTGTGGCAGGCGGGCATCCTGGGCAAGCAGAAGGCCATTGTGCTGGGCCGCTTCTCGGATTACAAGCTGGCGCCGCACGACAAGGGCTACGACCTGCACGAAGTGGTGGCGTGGCTGCGCAAGACGGTCAAGGTGCCTGTGATCACCGGCCTGCCGTATGGCCACGTGGCCACCAAGGCGACCCTGCCGATCGGCCAGAAGGTCGGCATCGCGACCGAGGACGGCCTGGCCCACCTGGTGCTGGACGAGCACCACCACTGATGTCGGCCGGGCGTCATGCCCGGCCTCTCTCATCATTTCTTGAACAGCCTGTCGGCCAGCGACTGCGCCTTCTGTTCGCCGCGGCGCTTGGCCTCGGCTTGCTCGGCGGGACTCTGCGCCGCCTTGCTGCACGCAGTGGCATGGGTGGGAAAGCGTGAGCCGCATTCCTGCGCCAGCTTGCGTGCGCGATCCCAGCTATCGGCCTGGCCATAGAAGCGGATGGCGTCCGGCCATGCCAGCGCCGCGTCCTTGAAGTAGTCAAAGCCCTGATTCATGACCGTCGTGGCGGGGCCGCGCTGGCCTGCGCCCAGCAGCGTATTGGCACGCAGGACGTAGACCTGCCAGGCGCGGTCGCCTTCGGACTGCAGGTTGCGGTCCAGCAATGCACCGGCGCGCGCGACCGGTTTGCCGGATTCGCCTTGCGCCAGGCTCAGCGTCAACAAGGGCAGGGCGTGCTGGGCGGTGGGGCCGGAGGCGCCCTGCGCAGCAAGTTTGCGGGCCTGGGCGAAGTCTTGCGCTTGCAGGGCTTGCTGGGCCGCATTGACGATCTGGTAATTCTTCAGCGTGGCGGCGCTGCGGCGTTGCGCACGGGCTTTGTCCCAGGGCGCGATCGTGGCCGAGGGCCGCGGCTTGCCGGCCGTCAGCGGCGTCACCTGAGCCGTCAGCGAGGTCAGCCGGGCCTCGGTGCTGGGGTGGCTGACCGTAAGCTTCTTCCAGAAGTCGTCCAGGCCATTGCGCAAGTCTTCGCCCGCCCCGGCCATGCCGGCGCTCAACGAGGCCTGCATTTCTGTCAGCGGCGCAACGTTGGCGCCCTTGGCCGCGGCTTGCTTGCGGGTGTCCTGCGCGGCCGCCTGTTTCACCTGTTCGACCATACGCTTGCGTGAGGCTTCCTGCAGTTTGGCGTTGTCGGCCTCCCAGGTGGCCTGCCGTTCCAGGAAAGCCTTGAAGCCTTGCGTGTACGAGTAACCCAGCCGCAGGCTGACGGTGGCGCCGAAGCGGTCGGCGTTTTCTTCCTGCTGGCGGCTCCAGGCGGGTATCAGCACGTCCTTGCCCAGCGTGTACGAGGCGATCACGCTGTCCACCGGGCTCCAGCCGGTTGCGCTGCCGGCCTTTTGCGCCAGGGCGACCCCGACCGCGGCCAGTGTGGCCACCTGGTCGGTGGTGGCGTTGGCGGATTCCAGCTGGTGATAGTCCAGATAGACGTGCCCGAATTCGTGCGACAGGATCGCGACGATCTCGTCTTCGGATTCGGCGGACTGCAGCCAGCCGATCGACAGGTAGACGTTGCCCGCACCGGTACTGCGGGCCTCGAGGGCAGGCGAGGCCGTGATGTACACGCGCCCCGGCCAGTCGGGCACGCCCGCGGCTTTCTTGATGCGGCTCAGCAGGCCATTCAGGTAGGCCTGCATTTCCGGCATGGCAACCAGGCCCATGTGCTCGGCGCGCTGGTTGCGCGCGTCGCGCTCGGCATCGGGCCATTGTCGTGCGGCAGGCGGGGGAGGCAGTTCGCCGGTCTTGACCGAAAACGTGCTCCCGCCGGGCAGGTTGGCGCACCCGCTCAATGCCAGGGCCATGGCCAGCGGGGCGAACCGTGTGACGTAATGGATAGGCATCGGCATGTCAGCGGCAGGCGTTTTCGCCGGCGCCGGCTGTGGATCCCGTAGGACCGGGCACGCGCTTGATTACCGGCCCGCATTGGGCCGCCGAATTGCGCGACACGCGCACCTGCATGCTGTCCACCCAGTATTCGCCACCTTCGACGTTCACGCGGTAGAACTCCTCGCGGCTTTCCAGCACAGGCCAGGGCATGCCCTGGCCATCGGACTTGGCGGTCGGTGTCGTGCCGCCGGGCTGTGCGTAGAGCGGCAGGGGCTTGATGCTGGCGCTGACGATCTGGTCGGCGGCAAAGACCGGCGCGCCGTAGACGGCCAGCGCCGCTGCGGCTGCGGCGATCAGGGAGGAAAGCTGGGTCATGCGGGGCTACTCCTGGTGAAGTTTGGCGGAAGGTTCCTGCTGGGCGGCGGGCGGGGGCGGAACGGCCCGGTCCCCGGGTTTGCCGATAAGAAATTCGGTGATCTTGTTGGTCCAGCCCAGCCAGTGCGCGGCCAGCGCCAGGATCGCCAGGTCGACGATGGGCAGGGTGCCGACATCCACGTAGGACTGGGCGATCAATACGATGAGCATGACGGCCAGCGAAGACAGCAGGATCGTGCCGATCTTGCGTAGCGCCAGGGCGAGCACGATAACGACCTTGGCGCCGGCTTTGCGCGCGAGCCAGCGCCGTGACGCCCGATCCGCAGTCACGCGGGCCAGCAGCCGGCTGCGCGCCGACAGGGTTGGCGCCGCGCCCAACGCGGCGAGCGGGGCCGGCAGCGGCGGTATGGCAGCGGCGCCATCATTGCCTGTCGTGTCGAAGTTCCATTGCGTCGGCGGCACCAGCCACTTTCTGGCGTACGGGCTGCGTTCGCGCAGGCGCCGGGCCAGCCATTGCGACAGCCAATGCAGCAAATGCGCGGCCATGACGACCGGAATGCCCAGCAGCCACAGGACGTTCGGCCAGATATCCCATTCCACCGCGCGCTTGTAGCGGTCCTGGTAGGTGAGCAGGTTGTCCAGTGCCATCGCGTGCATGAATACGCCGGGAACGACGTCATGCACGGGCGATAGCACCGTGTCGTTGAAGCCGCTCAGCGCGCCGCCGATCATGACGTAGCGACCCTTGAGCAGGTCGTCCAGTCGGGCCTCGTCGGCGTCGGCAGCGCGCAGTTCGGACAAGGCCAGCGTGCGGGTGTAGGGGCAGACCGGCATGTCCGCATCGGCCTGGCCCAGCAGCTTGCGCAGATAGGTGGGCAGCATTTCGCCGATGCCGCCACGGGCCAGGCGGCAGTCGGGCGTCAAGCGACGCTGATCCAGGTTGTTCACGCCCCAGGTCAGCGCCATGGCGTCGCGGGTCCGAGGCAGGGAGATGCCGGCCGCGTCCTGCGCGATGGCCAAGGCAGCGCTGCGCGTGTCGGGGTCGGACCAGAGCGGGTAGCTCCAGACCAGCCGGTCGACCTTGCTGGGTGCATAACGCACGTCCACCAGGGTGAAACAGGGCGCTTGCCCGACCGGATTGGCCAGCCCCGACCGCACCCGCAGCGCACCATCGGCGCCGGGCAGGGCGGCCAGGAACACCGGCACGCCTGCGTCGCGCAGCTCGCACAGGGCCGACATCAGCTCGGGCAACGTCGGGTCGTCGCGTTCGCGGTCGAAAGTGATGTCCAGGAAGAGGGCGCGTGGCTTGTGGATCAGGCCGATATTGCGCAGCCAGCGTGCATGCGTGCGGTACGGAACGGGCCAGGCACCTTTTTGCGGGTCCAGCGAATCGTCGTCGATCAGCACGACGGTGGTGTCATTGCGGTGTGCGGGGCTGTAGTAGCCCCCAACCAGCCGTGCCTGCAGGCGCGCCACGGCGTAGGTCAGCAGGTCGGAACTGGGGGCCAGTCGCGGCGTGGCCCACAGCATGACGATCGCGACGAGCGCGGCGATGACGAGTGACCGGAAATAGAACCTGACGTTTCCGGCGGACGAGTGGGGTTCGGTCACGGGGCGGGGTGGGTGGGATCAGCCTGCGTGGCGCGCCAGGCGGGGCACGCGATGTGTTGTTGCAATAGTACCCCATTTAATACAAATGTTTACGTTAAGACAACAAATGGTACGGGAATAGACCCAATGCGCTTTGTTGCGTAGGGAGCGCCGCCACCCGTGTCGACCGGGCTTGGTACACTATCGGGTTTCGCCGAATGCGTCCTTGGGCGCTGTCGCCGGATGCGTCCCCGGACGCCGTCGACCTTCGCAACTCACTTCCTCCCGCAGCCAAAACCACCGTGATATCCACCGCCAATCTCACCATCCAGTTCGGTCCCAAGCCCCTTTTCGAGAACGTCAGCGTCAAGTTCGGGGAAGGCAACCGCTACGGGCTGATCGGGGCCAACGGGTCCGGCAAGTCCACGTTCATGAAGATCATCGGCGGCGACCTGGAGTCGTCGGCCGGCAACGTGTCGCTGGAACCCGGCGTGCGCCTGGGCAAGCTGCGCCAGGACCAGTTCGCCTTCGAAGACCTGCGCGTGCTGGACGTGGTCATGATGGGCCACACCGAGATGTGGGCCGCGATGTCCGAGCGTGACGCCATCTACGCGAACCCGGAAGCCACGGAAGACGACTACATGCGCGCGGCCGACCTCGAGGCCAAGTTCGCCGAATACGACGGCTACACCGCCGAAGCCCGCGCCGGCGAGCTGCTGCTGGGCCTGGAAATCGCCGTCGACCAGCACAACCTGCCGATGCGTGAAGTGGCGCCGGGCTGGAAGCTGCGCGTGCTGCTGGCGCAGGCGCTGTTCTCGAACCCCGACGTGCTGCTGCTGGACGAACCGACCAACAACCTGGACATCAACACGATCCGCTGGCTGGAAAACGTGCTCAACAGCTACCAGAGCACGATGATCATCATCAGCCACGATCGTCACTTCCTGAACCAGGTCTGCACCCACATGGCTGACCTGGACTACGGCGAAATCCGCATTTATCCGGGCAACTACGACGACTACATGCTGGCCTCGACCCAGGCCCGCGAGCGCCTGGTGTCCAACAACGCCAAGGCCAAGGAACGCGTGGCCGAACTGCAGGACTTCGTGCGCCGCTTCGCCGCCAACAAGTCCAAGTCGCGCCAGGCTACCTCGCGCCTGAAGCAGATCGACCGCATCAAGGCCGAGCAGGTCGTGGTCAAGCCGTCGTCGCGCCAGAACCCGTACATCCGCTTCGAGCAGAACAAGGTCATGCACCGCCTGGCCGTCACGGTCGAGAACCTGACCAAGGCCTACGACGCGCCCGTCATCCGCAACTTCTCGGCCATGGTCGATGCCGGCGAGAAGATCGCCATCATCGGCGCCAACGGCGTGGGCAAGACCACCTTGCTGCGCCTGTTGGCCACCGAACTGGCGCCGGATTCGGGCACCGTGAAATGGTCCGATAACGCCGACCTGGGCTACATGGCCCAGGACGTCTCCGACCAGTTCCTGCAAACCGACATCAACCTGCTGGACTGGATGGGCGACCACCGCCAGCCGGGCGACGACGACCAGTCGATCCGTTCGGTGCTGGGCCGCCTGCTGTTCTCGGCCGATGACCTGCCCAAGGCGCCCAAGGTGCTGTCGGGCGGCGAAAAGAACCGCATGACCTTCGGCCGCCTGATGCTGGGCCGGCACAACGTCATGCTGCTCGACGAACCGACCAACCACCTGGACATGGAATCGATCGAGTCGTTGCAGTTCGCGCTGGAAAAGTACGAAGGCACGCTGGTGTTCGTCTCGCACGACCGCGAATTCGTGTCGGGCCTGGCCACCCGCGTGATCGAAATCCTGCCCACGGGCGAGATCGTCGACTACCGCGGCGGCTACGAAGACTACCTGTCCTCGCGCGGCATCGAGGCCTGATGGCCGGCGCCTGAAACGGGGCGGGCGGCATCCGGCCCGCTTTTCAGACCCGCTTTTCAGACGCATTCCTGGATTTGCCTGGCGGCCGGTTGAACCTCGTTCAGCCTGCCGCAATCCTGCTGGGCTATCATTCGGGTAAACCCTGGCATCTCTGTCGCGCCAGGCTCCTCTCCGGTAGCCATGTCTCCCACACCCCACACCACGCCCGACGGCGCGCCGATCGGGACGTTCGCATTGACCGCGCGCATCGTCGCGATCGCCTTTTTCACCTTCATCTGCTATCTCGCCATCGGCCTGCCGCTGGCCGTGCTGCCCGGCTACGTGCATGGGCAACTGGGCTACGGCTCGGTGCTGGCGGGGCTGGCCATCAGCGTGCAGTACGTGGCAACGTTGCTCAGCCGCTCGCACGCCGGCCGCATGGCCGATACGGTGGGGCCCAAGCAGACCGTGGTCATCGGCATGGCCGCCTGCGCGGCCAGTGGCGTGTTCCTGCTCTTGGCGTATGCCTTCGAGCGCAGCGCCTGGCTCAGCCTGTCCGCCATCATCGTCAGCCGCCTGGCCCTGGGCTTTGGTGAAAGCTGGGTAGGCACCGGGTCGGCCACCTGGGCCATCGCCCGGGTCGGTCCGCTGCACACGGCGCGGGTGATCTCCTGGAACGGCATCTGCACCTACGGCGGGCTGGCGCTGGGGGCGCCGTTGGGCGTGTACCTGGAAACCGAATGGAGCATGGGCGCCCTGGGCGGGGCCGTGCTGCTGTTGGGCCTGGCCGGCCTGGGGCTGGCGGTGGCGCGGGCACCGGTGGCCATCGTCGGCGGCCACCGCATGGCGTTCAAGAGCGTGGTGCTGCGGGTGTTTCCGCACGGCATGGCGCTGGGCCTGGGGTCGGTGGGTTTCGGCACGCTGGCGGCCTTCGTGGCGCTGTATTACGCCAGTTTCTCCTGGGAAGGCGCGGCCCATGCCCTCAGTGCGTTCGGTTGCGCGTTCATCGGGGTGCGCCTGCTGTTTGCGGGCACCATCACGCGGTTCGGCGGCTTTCGGGTCGCGCAGGTGTCTTTCCTGGTCGAGGCGGCCGGGCTGGCGCTGCTGTGGCTGGCGCCCAATCCCACCGCGGCCCTGGTGGGGGCCGCCCTGACCGGCTGCGGATTTGCGCTGGTGTTCCCGGCCATCGGCGTGGAGGCGGTGGCGCGGGTGCCTGCCGGCAGCCGCGGCGCGGCGCTGGGCGCGTATTCCGCCTTCCTGGACTTGGCGCTGGGCGCCACCGGGCCGGTGGCCGGTTATATCTCGGGCGGTTTCGGCTATCCGGCGATCTTCCTGGCCGCCGCGGTGGCGGTACTGCTGGGCTTCGTGATCGCCTATGGCCTGCAACGCCATGCCAGCCGGGCGCAGGCGACCGCCTAGTCTGGGTCGCTTACCCTTATTCATATAACTGAAAGTCTTAAAGACATTCGATATTGATCGTTGGAGTTCATATAACGAATTGTTAGATTAGGCCCGTTCCCCACGCGCGCACGATTCGTTCCATGAACCTGACCTTTGATCACGTCCACAAGCAGTTCGGCGACCTGCCGGTCGTGGATGGCTTTTCCAGCGAATTCAAGACCGGCGAGCTGGTCGCGCTGGTCGGCCCGTCGGGCTGCGGCAAGTCCACCTTGCTGCACCTGGCCGCCGGCCTGGAAAAGCCCACGCAAGGGCAGGTGCTGGCCGATGGCCAGCCCGTGACCGGCCCGCATCCCAGCCGCACGCTCGTGTTCCAGGAGCACGCGCTGTATCCCTGGCTGACGCTGCAAGACAACGTGGCGCTGGCCCTGGAATTCCAGAACACGCCCAAGAAACGCGCCCGCGAAGCCGCCCGCGAGTGGCTGGCGCGCGTCAGCCTGTCCGGCTTCGAACACTATTACCCGCACCAGGTGTCCGGCGGCATGCGTCAGCGCGCAGCCCTGGCGCGCGCCTTCATCGCCCAGCCGCAGACCATGTTGATGGACGAGCCCTTCGGCGCGCTGGACGCGCTGACGCGGCTGGCCTTGCAAGACGTGCTGCGCCAGCTGATCGCCCAGGAAAAGCCGACCGTGCTGCTGGTGACCCACGACGTCGACGAAGCCCTGTTCCTGGCTGATCGCATCGTGGTGTTCAGCCCGCGTCCGGCCCGGGTGCTGCGCGAATTCAACCTGGCTCACCGCACCAAGACCCACGACCTGTCGGACCTGGCCATTGAAAAGCGCGAGATTCTGCGGTTGCTGGGCATTGCGGTCGACGGCTCGGTGGCACCCGCTGACTTGGCGCTGGCGGCCTGATTCCTTTCGATTTTCCGGTTTTGCGGACGGCGCCTGATGGCGCCGGCCATCCCTGATTCCCTGGAGTATTTCCCATGAAATTCAAGCAATGGCTGTCCCTGCCGCTCGCCGCGGCCTTGTTGGCCGCGGCCCCCGCCATGGCCGCCGAGAAATTCCGCGTCGGCTATCTGCGCGTGATGGACGATGCGCAGGCCATCGTGGCGCAAGAGGGCGGCTACTACAAGAAGGCCGGCCTGGATTCCGAACTGATCGAATTCAAGTCGGGCACCGACCTCATCAAGGCCATCGTCGGCGGCCAGCTCGATATCGGCGTGCTGGGCTTCACCAACGCGGTGGCGTGGGCATCCAAGGGCGCGGACCTGAAGGTGGTGGGTGGCGCGCAGCAGGGCTACCACTCGCTGATCGTGCGCGACGATTCGGGCATCAAGGACATTGCCGGCCTGAAGGGCAAGACGCTGGCCTCGCAGGCCGAAGGCAGCACGGCCGACGTGGTGCTCAAGGGCGTGGTGCTCAAGCAGGGCAACCTGGGCGCCGACGACGTCAACGTGATGGGCGTGAGCCCCGCGGTGGCGGTGCAGTCGCTGGTCGGCAAGCGTGTCGATGCCGCCTTCCTGTTCGAACCCTACGACCGCATTGCCCAGCTGGTGGCGCCGGTCAAGCAGATCTACGAAGTGGGCCAGGCCTGGCCGTTCCCGTGCATGGTGGTGATCACCTCGGGTGAAACGCTGGCCAAGCGCAAGGATGACGTCTGGAAGGCGCTGGACGCGCAGAACCAGGCCATCACGCTGCTGCAGAAGGAACCCGCGCAGGCCTCCAGGCTGATCGCGTCCTACTTCATTGCCGAGCCCACGCTCAAGACGCTGCATCGCGGCGAACTGCCGCGCGAGACCGTCATTGCCGAGGCCATCAGCACCCAGGTGTTCACCCCCAAGCTGACCGACAAGGACACGCGCCGCATGCAGGAAATCGCCGATATCCTGCAAGCCCAGGGTTCGCTCAAGACGCGTGACGGCAAGCCGTATGACGTGTCCAGCATCGTCGACCTGTCCTGGCAAGAGGCTCGCAAGCTTTGAGCGCATCCACCCGAGTCACCGGCGCCCGCAAGCATCTGGCGGGCGTGCTGGGTGTTGTCTTCATCCTGGCGCTGTGGCAGTTGGCCGCGTTCGCCCTGCCTGATTTCCTGATGCCGGGCGTGCCCGCCGTGGTGCAGCGGCTGGTCGAAGACCTGGGCAAGTCCTCGTTCCATCAAAGCCTGATGGGCACGCTGGGCCGGCTGGGCGCCGGCTACGGCCTGGCGCTGGCTGCGGGCATCGGCTTTGGCCTGGTGGCCGCGGTGCTGTTCTTCTTTCGCGAAGTGCTGCGCAGCGCCATCGTCATCCTGCAATCGATTCCGTCGATCGCGTGGGTGCCGCTGTTCCTGATCGTGATGGGCTTTGGCAACACGCCCATCATCGTGGTGGTGGCGCTGTCGGCGTTCTTTCCGGCGGCGCTCAGCGTCATGAACGCCACCGAATCGGTGCAGCGCGTGCACGTGTCGGCCGCCCGTGTCATGGGCGCGACGCCGTGGGGCCTGGTCAAGCGGGTCTACCTGCCGGCCGTGATGCCCGAACTGATCACCGGCGCGCAACTGGCGTTCGGCAATGCCTGGCGGGCGTTGATCTCGGCCGAAATGCTGATCGGTTTCGGCAAGGGGCTGGGACGATCGCTGGCGTATTCGGGCGAGATCGCCGACATGACCGGCGTGATGACCAACATCCTGGTCATTGCCGTGCTGGCCGCGGTGATCGATCAGTTCGTGCTCGAGCGCCTGAAGCACCGGCTGCTGCGCTACCAATACGTGTGAGGGCAGGGATGACGCGCCGCTTTCCCCTGGCATGGCTGGCTGTTGGCCTGGCGGCGTGCGTCACCGCCGCCGCCGGCACGACGCCGGCCGATGGCCTGGCCGCGGCGCGCCAGCGTGGCGAACTGGTCGTGGGCGTGCCTTACCTGGCGCCCGCGCCCGTGGCCGGCGCCAAGATCCGCACGCCCGAAGGACTGGACATCGCCATGGCGGAAAAACTGGCGCAGGACCTGGGCCTGCCGTTCAGCCTGCGCCAGGTGGCGCCGGCCGATGCCGCGCGCCTCATGGCCGCGGGCGAGGTAGACGTCGTGCTGGCCGACCGCAGCCAGCCTGCGGCCACGCCGTTGCCGGCAGGCGTGGCGGCATTGCCCACGGGCTATGCCGCCCGTCCCAAGGCCGTCATCCGCAGCGACACCGCGATGCGCCAGCCGTCGGATGCGCGCGGGCGCAGCGTCTGCATGGCCGAGGCGGCCGTCGGCGCGCAGGCCCTGGCGCAAGGCTGGGGCGCGGTGGTGCGCACCTATCGCGTGCCCTCCGATGCGCTGGTGGCCGTGCGCGAAGGCAGCTGCGATATCGGCCTGGTCGACGACGCGGTCTGGGAACCGCTGATGCGCTTTCCCGAATGGAAGAAATTCTCGGCCACGCTGGCCGCCGATGGCGCGCGCCACGAGCGCGTCTGGCTGCTGCCTGCCGCCGATACCGCGGCGCAGGCTTGGCTGGGCGAACGCATGCGTGAGTGGTCGCGCGCCGGCGCCTGGAAGGCGCTGCCCGCCAAGTGGGCGCGTGACGTGGCGTTCGACGTCTACCTGGACCAGGAAGTGGCCGACTGCCACGGCTGACGTCCTGCTCGCCAGCGCCTGTCCGGCCCCCGCCAGCACTTACAATGCCGGGCTATGACGTACACGCTGACCGCCGCCTGTTCCCACCAGGAAGACATCAAGAAAAGCCGCTTTGCCGCCCACGCCGCACCGGTTGCCAGCGTGGACGAGGCCATGCGCTTTTTCGCGGCGCACAGCGACCCCGAGGCCACCCACAACTGCTGGGCCTACCGCATCGGGCAGGAATACCGCTTCAATGATGATGGCGAGCCGGGCGGCACCGCGGGCCGGCCGATCCTGCAAGCCATCGAAGGGCAGGACATGGACCGCGTGGCGGTGCTGGTGGTGCGCTGGTTCGGCGGCGTCAAGCTGGGGGCGGGCGGGCTGGTGCGCGCCTATGGCGGCTGCGCTGCCAATTGCCTGCGCAACGGTCCGCGCACCGAAGTGGTGGACTTGGCCACCATCTCATGCCATTGCGGCTTTGCCGAATTGCCGCTGTTGAAGTCGCGGCTGACGCAGGCCGGGGCGTCGATCCAGCAGGAAGACTTCACCCAGGACGGCGTGACGCTGCGTTTCACGGTACCGCGCGTGGCAGTGGCCGAACTGGAGAGCACGGCCGCCAATATCACGCGCGGCCGCGCGGCCTGGGAAGTGTTGGGCTGAAAGCGGCTGGGCACGATGCAACAAGGGCCCTGGCGGGCCCTTGTGCTTTACGCGTCCTGGCTGTCTTGGGCCGCCGCGATTTCCTGGTGGACCTTTTCCATGTCCACTTCCTTGATCTTGGCCAGCAGCTCGTTGAGCTGTCCGCCCGACAAGGCGCCCGGCTGCGAGAACAGCAGGACTTTTTCACGGAAGACCATCAGCGTCGGGATCGAGCGAATACCCAGCGCGCCGGCCAGTTCCTGTTCGACGTCGGTGTTCACTTTGGCGAACGTCACGTCCGGATGCTCGGTGGCGGCTTGCTCGAAGACGGGCGCGAAGCCGCGGCACGGGCCGCACCAGGGCGCCCAGAAGTCCACGATCAGGGTGCCGTCCGGCGTAATGGCTTCCTGGAAGCTGTCTTTGGTGAGTTCAACAATACTCATTTTGGAATCCTTGCCGCTGGCGCGGCGCAAAAAAGTCGGTGTCAGAGATCCGGGGGTTGCCTGCCCCGGAGCTGATTCGGCGACGCGGTCTTGCCGGTACCCGCAAGCCCATAGTAGAGCGGGGACCGCTTGCGTCGCAATGGTTGGCGTCAGGCTTTGATCGACGCGACGATCTCGAACGAGCGCAGGCGGTCGGCTATGTCGTAGAAGTCGGACACGATCATGACTTCATCGGCCTCGGTTTCCGCGACCAGGGCTTCGAGCCGGCGCTTGACGGTTTCGGGGCCGCCCACGATGGCCGCGCCCAGACGTTGATTGACCGCCTCGCGCTCCCATTCGTTCCACAGACCTTCCATGCTGTCCACCGGCGGCTGCAATTGCAGGCGGTTGCCGCGCACCAGCGACAGGAACTTGAGCTGCTGCGTGGTGGCCTGGCGGCGGGCGGCTTCGTCGGTCTCGGCAGCCACCACCGGCACGCCGATCATGGCGTAGGGGCGGGCCAGCGTTTCCGACGGCTTGAACAGGTGGCGGTACAGCCGCATGGCGGCCATGCCTTCCGGCGAAAAGTGGCCGGCAAACGAGAACGGCAGGCCCAGTTCGGCCGCCAGCCGGGCGCTGAAGTCGCTGGAACCCAGCAGCCAGATGGGAATGTCCAGGCCTTCGCCGGGTATGGCGCGCACCGGCTGGCCGGGCCGCGATGCCGCCAGGAACCCGCGCAATTCCTCGACCAGGGCCGGAAATTCCAGGCCGCTGCGCGGACCGCGGCGCAGCGCATGCTGCGTGGCACCGTCGCTGCCGGGCGCACGGCCCAGGCCCAGGTCGATGCGGCCGGGGTACAGGGTTTCGAGCGTGCCGAACTGTTCGGCGATGATCAGCGGCGCATGGTTGGGCAGCATCACGCCGCCCGAGCCCACGCGCAGGGTATTCGTGTGCGAGGCGATATGGCCGATCAGCACCGCCGTGGCGCTGCTGGCCACGCCGTTGATGTTGTGGTGCTCGGCCAGCCAGAAGCGCTTGTAGCCCAGGCGTTCGACGTGCTGCGCCACCGCGACGCTGTTGCGGAAGGCATCGGCGGCATCGCGGCCTTGCACGATCGGGGCCAGGTCCAGCACCGAAATGGGAATACGGGCCAGGGTGCTCATGCGCGACGCTCGGCGCAGAAGGCGGAACAGGAAGAAACCATCGGGTAGCGGCGCAAGATTGACTCCATAGTCCTATATACATGGGGAGTGTATCGGCGAATTCAACCGTGTCCGCCAGCAACCATGAGGGCCGTCGGGTTGATAGCGCACGTCAATGGCGGCCATTGCCCGCCGGGTTGACGATGCAGGCCAGCCGCACCGGTATAGTGGTCATGTCGACCCTCCCGCACGTACCATGACCTGCCGTTCGCGTTCCGATTCTTTCCGCCCCGACGAGGTGCCCGCCGTCGCCGGCATGACCGGGGCCTATCGCGAAACCGCGCCGCTTGCGCCGCTGCGCGCCCATTTCCTGTGCGCGTGGTCGAGCGAACTGGCGCCCGGGCAAAGCGGCGACGTGGCCGTCCTGCCCGACGGCTGTGTGGACATTCTGTGGGTGGGCGGGCGTCTGTGCGTGGTGGGCCCCGATGTCGTCGCCGCACGCCCGCAACTGGCGCCTGGCGCCCGCGTGCTGGGTCTGCGGTTCCAGCCAGGGGCGGCGCGCAATTGGTTGGGGATGCCCTTGTCCGAGTTGGTCGGGCGCCGCGTGGGCCTGGACGACCTCTGGGGCGACCGCCGGGCGGGCCACATCGCCCAGCGCCTGCGCAATTGCGCCACGCCCGACGCCCAGATACGCGTGCTGCAGGACAGCTTGGCGCGGCAGGCGGTGCACGAGTCCGACGCGCTGGCGCCGGCGGCGTCATCGCGGCGCGCCGCGCATCTGTTCAGCAGCCTGGCGGCCGCCGATCTTGCGGGGTTTCGTACGGGCCAGGCCCTGGACCTGAGCGCACGCAGCCTGCGCCGTCTCTGCCTGGATCACTTCGGGTATGGGCCCAAGATGCTTGAACGCATCCTGCGGCTGCAGCGTTTCGTCGGCCTGCTGCGACAAGCGCCCCAGGCGAGCCTGGCGGGCCTGGCGGCCCAGGCCCAGTATGCGGACCAGGCGCACCTGAGCCGCGAGGTGAAGGCGTTTTGCGGCATGACGCCGTCGCAACTGCGGGCGCAGGCGGTGGGGTAAGGCGGATCGGTGCCGTCCTGTGGCGTGGCTGCGCGCTGGCGCGGCCTTGGCCGTTTTGTTCAAGACGCGCGGTCTGGTTTCGGCGATCATCCGGGGTCGTTTTCCATTTCGCAGGAGATCCCCATGGGCGCCAGAGGCAAGAACCACCAGATCGACAACATCGAATTCAATGTGGCCGATATCGCGCGCAGCAAGGCGTTCTACGGCGCCGCGTTCGGCTGGACCTTCACTGACTACGGTCCCACCTACACCGAATTCACCGACGGCCGGCTGACCGGCGGCTTCACCACCGGCGAACCGGTGCGGCCGGGTGGCCCGCTGGTGATCCTGTACGCCGACGACCTGGCCGACGCGCAGCAACGCGTGCAGGCCGCGGGCGGGCGCATCAGCCGCGACGCTTTCGGCTTTCCTGGCGGGCGGCGCTTTCATTTCACCGATCCGGATGGCTATGAGCTGGCGGTGTGGACGGCGGCCGACGCGTAGTCGCCCGGCGCCAGCAGCGGGCCGGGTGATGCGTCGATGGGGCCTCAGCGGACGGCGGCGTTGTGTCGCGGTTCGCGAACCTGGGCAGGGCTGCGCTTTAGCCGACCCGCCGCGGCGGCCTTCAGCAAGCGCTGGAAGGTCGGGCATTGCGCGTGGTGGGGGGCCGGGCATTGGGCGGCATGGCGCAGCCCCTGGCTCATGGCACGCAGGCGCTTGATGGTCGCATCGATGTCGTCGGCCTTGGCCAGCAGCACCTGCCGGTCGACCTGCACCGCGCCATCAACGGGCAGCATGGCGCGGATTTCATCCAGCGAAAGGCCGCCGGCCTGGCCCAGTGCGATCAGCGCCAATTGGTCCAGCACGTCCGGCGCAAAGCGCCGCCGCTGGCCGGCCGGGCTGGTCGCCGAGATCAGGCCTTGTTTCTCATAAAACCGCAGCGTGGAGGCCGCCATGCCCGTGCGCCGGGCGACTTCGGAAATGTCCATGCCTTACCCATTGACTTGAAGTTGACTTCAACTTCTATCATGCCTGCTTGAATTGGCTTCATCAACGGAAAAGGAATGGGCATGGCAGGGATGGACGAGGTTGTGAAGGTGATTCTGGTCGGCGTCGGCGCAACGGTGGTCATGGACGTGTGGTCGATGATCCAGAAGGGCCTGGGCCTGCCCACGCTCAATTACGCGTTGGTCGGGCGATGGGCGGGGCATTTGCCCCGGGGCAGGTTCATGCATGCCAGCATCGGCCGGGCCGAGCCGGTCACGGGCGAAGCGCCGCTGGGCTGGGCCATTCACTACGCGGTGGGTATCGCATTCGCGGCGTTGCTGGTGGGCATGTTCGGGGTGCAATGGCTGGTGGTGCCCACCGTATTGCCGGCTCTGGTCGTGGGCATCGTGACCGTGGCGGTTCCGCTGTTCGTGATGCAGCCGGCCCTGGGCGCGGGATTCGCTTCGTCGCGCACGCCGACGCCGCTGAAAAACTGCCTGCGCAGCGTGGCCACGCATGCGGTGTTCGGGCTGGGCATGTATTGGGCCGCCCTCTTGCTCAACCGCGTATGGGCGTGAGCTGGGCGCGGTGTTCATCTCGGGCGTGATTTTCCTGATCCTGACCATCTCCGGCATCCGGGTCTGGCTGGTCAAGGGCATCCCGCATTCGCTGCGCAGCGCCATCGCCGCCGGC
>NZ_JCBANA010000090.1:0-25305 GCF_059760725.1 Achromobacter sp. 1014246743 | reverse complement strand
GGTCCGCGCATGGCGCGGACCGCCCTACTCGTCTTCGATGCCGAGTTCGCGCAGTTTGCGGGTGATGGTGTTGCGGCCGATGCCCAGGCGGGAGGCGGCTTCTACTCGGCGGCCTCGGCTGGCGTCCAGGGCGCTTTGGAGCAGGATTTTTTCGAATTGGCGGGTCAACGTGGCCATGACGGCGGGTTCGCCGCGTTCCAGGCGGTATTGGGCGTCGCGCAGCAGGGAGTCCTGCCAGTTGCGCGGGGGGCCGTCGTCGGAGGCGGCCGCGTTGTGCTGGACGACGGTGCCGATGGTGGAGATGCTGCCGCCGGTGGCGACGCGAGGGGGCGCGGCGCTGGCGGCGGGGGGATGCTCCATGGCGCGGATCTCGGGCGGGAGGTCGGCGCGTTCCACCGTTTGGCCGGGGGCCATGACGGTGAGCCAGTGGCAGAAGTTCTCGAGTTGACGGACGTTGCCGGGGAAGTCGAATTTGGTCAGGACGGCCAGGGCTTCCGGGGTCAGGCGCTTGACCGGCACGCCCAGGGCGCGGGCGCTGGCCGCCAGAAAGTGGTTGGCGAGCGCGGGGATGTCTTCAATGCGTTCGCGCAGCGGCGGCAGGCGCAGGCGGATGACGTTCAGGCGGTGGAACAGGTCTTCACGGAACAGGCCTTGTTCGACACGCTGCTCAAGCGGCTGGTGGGTGGCCGCGACGATGCGCACGTCGACGCGTACGGGCTGGGCGCCGCCGACGCGGTAGAAGCTGCCTTCGGCCAGGACGCGCAACAGGCGGGTCTGCAGTTCGATCGGCATGTCGCCGATTTCGTCCAGGAACAGCGTGCCGCCATGGGCTTCTTCGAAGCGGCCGCGGCGCAGGGTGTTGGCGCCGGTGAAGGCGCCGCGCTCGTGGCCGAAGAGTTCGGCTTCGAGCAGGTCGCGCGGGATGGCGGCGGCGTTCAGGGCGACGAAGGGGCCGCTGGCGCGCACGCCGTGGCCGTGCAGGGCGCGGGCCACGAGTTCCTTGCCGGTACCGGATTCGCCGGTGATGAGGACGGTGACCTTGGACTGGGCCAGGCGGCCGATGGCGCGAAAGACTTCCTGCATGGCGGTGGATGACGATTGGGTCATCATCCAGCGTTCGTTGTTCTGGGCTTCGCCCTGCCCTTCGGGGCTTTCGGGCTGGGCCGATTCCTGCATGGCGCGCTGGATCAGCGCGACGGCTTCGTTGACGTCAAAGGGCTTGGCCAGGTAGTCGAAGGCCCCGCCCTGGAAGGCGGAAACGGTGCTGTCCAGGTCGGCAAAGGCGGTCATGACGATGACCGGCAGGCCGGGATGGCGCTCTTTGAGCTGGCGCAGCAATTCCAGGCCGTTGCCGCCGGGCATGCGGATATCGGACACCAGCGCAACGGGCGTGTCGTGGGCCAGGGCCTCGAGCACGTCGGCCGACTGGGAGAAACTGCGGGTGGGGACACCGGCGCGGGCCAGGGCCTTTTCGAGGACCCAGCGGATGGCCTGGTCGTCGTCGACGATCCATACGGGTTTCATCAGTGTGCGGGCTCCATCGGTAGGACCAGGCGAAACTCGGTACGCCCGGGTCGGGATTCAAATTCGATGATGCCGCCGTGCTGCTGCACGAAGTCCTGGGCCAGGCTCAGGCCCAGTCCGGTGCCGCCGGCACGTGCCGTGACCAGCGGATGGAAAATGCGGTCGCGGATGTGGTCGGGCACGCCGGGGCCGTTGTCGATGATGGACAGCACCAGCGCCAGACGGTGTTGGCGGTGGGCCAGCATGACCTGGCGCGCCACGCGGGTGCGCAGGGTAACGACGCCGGGTTCGACGCCGGGGCCCTGGGGCCGCGCGACCAGTTCCTGGGCGGCGTTGCGGGCCACGTTGAGCACGGCCTGCATCAGGCGGGCGGCGTCGCCTTTCAGGTCGGGCATCGACGCGTCGTAGTCACGCACCAGCGTGACGTCGTGGCGGAACTCGGCCTGGATCAGGGCGCAGACGCGCTCGCAGATTTCGTGGATGTTGACCGGCCGCGCGTTCAGCGGCACACGTTGCGGGCCGCTCAGGCGGTCCACCAGCGCCTGCAGGCGGTCGGCTTCGGAAATGATGACCTGGGTATATTCGGCCAGGGCCGCACTGGGCAGCTCGGCTTCCAGCAGTTGCGCGGCGCCGCGCAATCCGCCCAGGGGATTCTTGACTTCATGCGCCAGGTTGCGAAGCAGTTCACGGTGCGCTTCGATCTCGTCGACCAGGCGATGGTTGCGGTCGGCCAGCACGCGCTGTTCGATCTCGCGGGTTTCGATCAGGGCGGGCCAGCGCTGGCCGCTCAGGCCCACCGTGGTGACAGCCACTTCCACGGATTCCGCGGCGCGGCGCAGCGACGCCAGCTGGCGCACGTCGGCATATCGGCCCGCCGCGGCGCGGTCAATGGACGATTGGATATTCTCTGGGTTGTCGAACAGGGTGGCGGCGGAATGGCCGCACAGTTGCTTGCGCGAGCGGCCGAACAGGTCTTCGGCGGCCGCGTTGGCGTATTCGATGTGCCCGCGTTCGTTGACCAGGAAAACGGACGTGGCAAGCAGATCGAGAGCTTCTACATTCATTTTTCAACGTACCCGAATGACTACAGGGGGAAATCGGAACGCGGACCCGGACGGCGCCCCGAGGACGGCGCCCTGCCCGTCCGGCGCGAAGCCGGACGGGGCAAGCCATCGGTCAGCGACCTGGCGGTGCGCGTGGTGTGGGCCCTGGTTGGTTGCCTACATCATCGCGCTCCCCCAGCTACTGCCTCAGAATCAGAGGCTGTAGTACATGTCGAATTCGACCGGGTGCGTGGTCATGCGCAGACGGTTCACATCGCCCATCTTCAGGTCGATGTAGGCGTTGAGCATGTCGTTGCTGAAGACGCCGCCGCGGGTCAGGAACTCGCGGTCGCTGTCCAGGGCTTCCAGCGCTTGTTCCAGCGAGGAGCACACGGTCGGGATCTTGGCGTCTTCTTCCGGCGGCAGGTCGTACAGATTCTTGTCGGCGGGATCGCCGGGGTGAATCTTGTTCTGCACGCCGTCCAGGCCGGCCATCATCAGGGCCGAGAAGGCCAGGTACGGGTTGGCCAGGGGGTCCGGGAAACGCGCTTCGACGCGGCGACCCTTCGGGTTGCCGACGTACGGAATGCGGATCGAGGCCGAACGGTTGCGGGCCGAGTAAGCCAGCTTGACCGGGGCTTCGTAGTGCGGAACCAGACGCTTGTACGAGTTGGTGCCCGGGTTGGTGATGGCGTTCAGGGCGCGGGCATGCTTGATGATGCCGCCGATGTAGTACAGCGCGAATTCCGACAGGCCGGCGTAGCCATTGCCCGCGAACAGGTTCTGGCCGTCCTTCCAGATGGATTGGTGCACGTGCATGCCGGAACCGTTGTCGCCAACGATGGGCTTGGGCATGAAGGTGGCGGTCTTGCCGTAGGCGTGGGCCACGTTGTGCACGACGTACTTGACGATCTGGGTCCAGTCGGCGCGTTGCACCAGGGTGCTGAACTTGGTGCCGATTTCCAGCTGGCCGGCGCCGGCGACTTCATGGTGGTGCACTTCGACCGGCACGCCCATCTGTTCCATCAGCAGGCACATTTCCGAACGCATGTCCTGGAACGAGTCGACCGGGGGCACGGGGAAGTAGCCGCCCTTCACGGCGGGACGGTGGCCGGTGTTGCCGCCTTCGAATTCCAGGCCGGTCGACCACGAGGCTTCTTCGGACTTGATCTTGACGAAGGTGCCCGACATGTCGGTGTTCCAGGTCACGCCGTCGAACACGAAGAATTCGGGTTCCGGACCGAAGTAGGCGGTGTCGCCCAGGCCCGAGGCCTTCAGGTAGGCTTCGGCGCGCTTGGCCAGCGAACGCGGGTCGCGGTCATAGCCCTTCAGGTCGGACGGTTCAACGACGTCGCACGACAGGATCAGCGTCGGCTCTTCGCGGAACGGATCCAGGTTGGCGGTCGACAGGTCGGGGATGAGCAGCATGTCGGAGGCTTCGATGCCCTTCCAGCCCGGAATCGACGAACCGTCGAAGGCCTGCCCGCTTTCCAGCTTGTCTTCGTCGATCGCGGTGGTGGGCACGGACACGTGGTGCTCACGGCCAACCGTATCGGTAAAGCGGAAATCCACGAATTTGACTTCGTTATCGGCGATCTGTTTCAGGACGTCTTTCGGGCTTGCCATGTCATCTCCATTAGATAAAAGGGTCGAGGGCTGTGCCGCTCTCGACTGGCATAAAAGAGGGAAGCAATAAGCGTGCCAGGCTCCACCCCCGGGATTGCCCGGGGGTTTGGCAGGTCAGGGAAAAATGTAGCACCGTTTTGGTGCAAAGCGTGGGGCATGAATGCCCCACTCTGGTGCTTTATTGCTACAGGAACATTTCCTGCAGGTCATTGAGGAAACGCCAGCCCAGGGGCGTGGCCCGCAGGCGGGTCGGATCGGGGTCCAGCAGGCCCCGTTTCGAGGCTGCCTCCAATTGGTGCGCAATGGCGGCCAGCGACAGGCCAGTGCGCTCGCTGAACATCGTGGTGGCCACGCCGTCCTTCAGGCGCAGCGCATTCAGCATGAATTCGAACGGCAGTTCGTCCGGCCCCACCTGGCGGTTTTCCGACAGGTGGCTGCCGTCGCGGGCCATGGCGGCCTGCATCCAGGATTCGGGGCTGCGCAGCCGCGCTTCGCGCACGATGCGGTCGTGGAACGACAGCTTGCCGTGCGCGCCCGGGCCCAGGCCCAGGTAGTCGCCGAATTCCCAGTAATTCATATTGTGGCGGCAGCGCGCGCCGGCCCGGGCGTAGGCCGACACCTCGTAGCGGGCCAGGCCGGCGGCGGCCAGTTCGGCCTCGACCGCGTCCTGCATCGCCGCGCTGGTGTCGTCGTCCGGCAGGTCTTCGGGCGGAAACTTGGCGAACACCGTATTGGGCTCCATCGTCAGGTGATAGAGCGACAGGTGTTCCGTGCCAAAGCCGATGGCCTGGCGCAGATCGGCCACACAGGCCTCCAGCGTCTGGCCCGGCAAGGCAAACATCATGTCCAGGTTCACGCGCGGCGCGGCGCGCTGGGCCATCTCGATGGCGGCGCGGGCCTGGGCCGAATCATGGATGCGGCCCAGCTTCTTCAACTGGGCGTCGTCAAAGCTCTGGATGCCCAGTGAAAACCGGGTCACGCCGCTGGCCGCGTAATCGCGGAAGCGGCCGGCCTCGGCGGTGCCGGGGTTGGCTTCCATGGAGATCTCGGCGTCGGGCCACATGTTCAAACAGGCGCGCAGCATCGCCAGCAGCTCGTCCAGGCCGGCGGCCGACAAGAGGCTGGGCGTGCCCCCGCCGATGAATACCGACACCACCTGGCGGCCCCAGATGGACGGCAGCGCCTGTTCCAGGTCGCTGCGCAGCGCATCCAGATAGGCGCGCTCGGGAATTTCGCCTGGCGCCGCGTGCGAATTGAAGTCGCAATACGGGCATTTGCGCACGCACCAGGGCACGTGCACATAGACCGACAAGGGCGGCAGGCTGGTCAGCGTGGCGCCGGCCGGGGTGACCAGGCGCGTACGCGCGGCGCCCGTGTCGGGGCGGATGGGGATGGTGATGGACATGCGGTGTTCCTGGGCGGGGCGCGCCCGCCTTGCATCAAGCCTGGCTGATCTTGCCCAGCAGTTCGCGCAGGGCGCGGGCGCGGTGGCTGATGGCGTTCTTTTCTTGGGGATCGAGCGAAGCGGCCGTCAGCCCCTGGTCGGGCAGGTAGAAATGCGGGTCGTAGCCGAATCCGTTGGCGCCTTCGGGCTGGTCGATGATTTCACCGTGCCACAGGCCTTCGCCGATCAGGGGGCACGGGTCGTTTTCGCTGCGCACCAGGGCCAGCACCGCCACGTACCAGGCGCGGCGGTCGGTCACCGAGGCCAGCTTGGACACCAGCAGCGCGTTGTTGGCCTGGTCGGATTTTTCACCGCCATGCATCTTGGCGTAGCGGGCGGAATACACGCCCGGGGCGCCGTCCAGCGCGGCCACGCACAGGCCGGAATCGTCGGCCAGCGCGGGCAGGCCCGTCAGGCGGCTGGCATGGCGGGCCTTGGCCAGGGCGTTTTCGACAAAGGTGACGTGCGGCTCTTCGGCCTCGGGCACGCCCAGTTCGCCCTGCGGCACCAGTTCGATGCCCAGGGGCGCGAACAAGGCGGAAAACTCACGCAGCTTGCCAGCATTGTTGGAGGCCAGCACGACGCGGCGCAGGGAATCGGGAATATGGGGGGATGTCATAGGGCCAAATTGTATAGGGCACGGTCGCGATTGCAGGCCGCCTGTTACGTGTAACCGCAACAACACAGAAATATTCGATGGTCAATATCACTAATCTTGTCACTGATCGTATCTGAACGCTCCGGCGATGAACCCACCTCAAGCTATGCCACGGCCGCGCGCGGCCGGTGTACCCCCCGGCGTGCCCCCTATTCCCGGCGGCGCGGCGGCCGCGCCCGTCAGCCTGGCGGGCATTCTGCGCGAACGGCTGCTGCGCCCGCGCTTCCAACCCGTCATCGACCTGTCCCACAGCCGCATCTACGGCCATGAAAGCCTGATCCGCGGGCCGGTCGACACCGCCCTGCACTTTCCGGACGCCCTGTTCGCCGAAGCCCGCCGCCAGGGCCTGCACCCGCAACTGGAACTGGCCAGCTTCCGGGCCGGCGCCCAGGGCTTCAACCAGAACGAGGCGTCCGGCAAGCTGTTCCTGAACCTGTCGGGCTCGGCGCTGATCCACTACTGGACGCTGTGGGGCGACGAAATGCCGCTGCGCCTGCTCAAGGATTGCACGCTGGCGCCGTCCAGCATCATCGTCGAGCTGACCGAACAAGACCCGCTGTCCGAACACATGGCCACGCTGGGCAGCGCTTTTGCCTGCCTGCGTGAATATGGCATGCGCATCGCGCTGGACGACTACGGCGTGGGCAATTCGAACCTGCAGCTGTGGTCCGAAATGCAGCCCGACCTGGTCAAGATCGACCGCTATTTCTTCAACGGCATCGGCCACGACGACCGCAAGCAGAACATGGTGCGCGCCATCCTGAAGGTGGCGCAGTACCTGGGCACCGCCATCGTGGCCGAAGGCATCGAGACCGCCGAAGACCTGGCGGTGGTGCGCGACCTGGAAATCCGCTACGCCCAGGGCTGGCTGCTGGGCCGCCCCGACGAGGCCCTGCTCACCGAGTTGACCCCGCCCCTGCGCGATTCGCTGCGGGTGCGCACGCCGGCCCCGCTGTCGCAGCGCTCGGCCGGCGGCACCGCGGCCAGCCTGCGGGTGGAAGCCCCCGCCGCCCTCCTGACCAAACACACCAACGACGACGTGCACCGGCTCTTCATCGAACACAAGAGCCTGCACGCCGTGGCCGTGGTCGACGGCGAAAACCGCCCCGTCGGCATCATCAACCGGCGCGATTTTTCCGAGCACTACGCCCAGCGCTATACCCGGGAACTGTTCGGCCGCGACGCCTGCTCGACCTTCATGAACGCCGAGCCGGTGCTGGTGGACCTGGACGTGTCCATCGACCAGTTGAGCCACGTGCTGATCTCGGAAGACCAGCGCTACCTGATGGACGGCCTGATCATCACCCGCGACGGCCGCTACGACGGCCTGGCGACCGGCGAGACGCTGGTGCGCTCGGTGACGGAAATGCGCATCGAGGCGGCGCGCTACGCCAACCCGCTGACCTCGCTGCCCGGCAACATCCCCATCAGCCGGCACATCGCCACGCTGCTGGACGACGCCGCCGATTTCACCATCTGCTATGGCGACCTGAACAACTTCAAGCCGTTCAACGACGTCTATGGCTACTGGCGCGGCGACGACATGATCATGCTGACCGCCGACGTCATCAAGCGCCACTGCGACCCGCTGCGCGATTTCGTCGGCCACGTCGGCGGTGACGACTTCGTGGTGCTGCTGCGCAGCCCCGACTGGACCGACCGCATCCAGCGCATCATCGCCGAATTCAATGAGCGCGCCATCGACCTGTACGACGACCAGGGCCGCCGCAACGGCGGCATCGAAGCCGAAGACCGTTACGGCGTGCCGCGCTTCTTCCCGTTCGTGACGCTGGGGGTCGGCGCGCTGACCGTCACCCCTTCCCTATGCGAGCGCATCCGCCCGGAGGACATCGCGTCGGCCGCTGCCCATGTCAAGCACAAGGTCAAGCATGGGAACCTGTCGCTGGTGACCGAGCGCTACAGCGGCGCCGCCCTGCCGCAGCTCGACCGCTGATCCCTGCCCGGCGGCCTGCTGCGCCGCCTGGGCGATCTGGAACACCGACACCGCGCGCTGCAGGCCTTGCGCCTGCAATTCCAGCGCGGCGGCCGCGGCGGCGGTCTGCTCGACCATGGCCGCGTTCTCCTGGGTCGTGCGTTCGATATCCGCCACCGCATCATTGACCGACGCAATGCCGGCGGCCTGCTCGGCCGTGGCGCTGGAGATCTCGGCCACGATCTGGGTCACCTTGTCGACCGAGGCCAGCATGTCGCGCATGGTGTCGCCGGCCAGGTTCACCTGGCGCACGCCCGCCTGCACCCGCGATGCCGAATCCTCGATCAAGCCCTTGATTTCCTTGGCCGCCTGCGCGCTGCGCTGGGCCAAAGAGCGCACCTCGCCCGCCACCACCGCAAAGCCCTTGCCCTGCTCGCCGGCGCGGGCGGCTTCCACCGCCGCGTTCAGCGCCAGGATGTTGGTCTGGAAGGCAATGCTGTCCACCACGCCGACGATCTCGCCGATGCGGCGCGCGCTGTCGGAGATGCCTTGCATGCTGGTCACGACCTCTTGCACCGCCTGCCCGCCGCGCTGGGCCAGCTGGGTGGCGCTGAGCGCCTGGCGGCTGGCCAGGTCGGCATTGCCCGCCGTCATCTGCACCGTATGCGCCAATTGCGTCATGTTGGCCGCCGCTTCCTGCAGCGAGCCGGCCTGGCGCGCCGTGCGGTCCGACATGTCGGCCCCGCCCGCGGCGATCTCGCCCGACCCCGTATGGATTTCCTCGACGCCGTGGCGCACCGAGGCCACCGCCGCCGACAGCCCCGTCTGCATGCGGCGCATGGCCGAATACAGCACGCCGATCTCGTTATCGCCATGCACCGCGATGTTGCCGGTCAGGTCGCCGTCGGCGATTCGGTCGAAATGCGCGCCCGCCTCGTTCAGCGGCCGCAGGATGCGGCGCCGGAATCCCAGGCGGATCAGCACCGCCAGCACCAGCACGAAGGCCAGCACGGCCGCCGCCACCACCGTCACCCGCTGCATCGTCTGGCTGGCGCCGGCCACGGCGGCCTGCCCCTGCTCGCGCGCATAGGCCTGGTAGGCGTCCGCCTGCTTCACATAGGCGGCGCCCGTCACCGGCAGCACCTTGTCCACCAACCGGTTCACCTCGATGCCGTTCCAGCCCTTGATGGCCTTGAACATCGGCGCCAGCGTCTGGTCGGCAAACGCCGCGTTGGCCGCCAGCGCCTGGTCGAACAAGGGCGCGCCCTGCACGCTGGTGTCCGCATTGGCGCGCAGCCGCGCCAGGCTGGCCGCCGCCTGCTTGAGCAGCGCGTCGGCGTGGGTCAGCGACTGGTCGCGGGCTTCTTCCAGCCCGCCTTCCATGGCCGTCTTGGCATCCGTCAGCGCGGCGCGCGCCTGGAACAGGCGGCTGGTCATGTCCGACAGGTCGCTGGCGCGCTCGATGCTGCCGCGGCCCAACGCCTCGATATCGGCCCGGTTCTCGCGCAGCACGGCGATCCCGGCCGCCGCCGCCAGCGCGAACAGCGCCACAAACACCGCGAGAATCGCCGAAACCGCCGTCGTCACCCTGAGATTTTTCCGCATATCCGTCCGTCTGTTGCATCGCCACATAGGCGTAACGGGCCGATTATGGGGATGCAGTTTGGCAATTTCTTGACACATCCCCGGCCCCGCATGACAAACGCCGGTCACACAAATGCGCTTTTGCGAACAGAAACCCCGTATTAATGAATGGTGAATTGGCAGGCGCGGCCCCTTGCGGCACATTCGATGCTGTACCGATTCATTCATAGCCCCCTACGACTCATGCCCGACGCCTCCTACGCCTACCAGGACATCCGCGAAGCCGTGCGCGACCTCTGCGCGCAATTTCCCGCTGAATATTTCCGCAAAGTCGACGAAGAACGCGGCTACCCCGACGCCTTCGTCCGCGCGCTCACCGAGGCCGGCTGGCTGGCCGCCCTGATCCCCCAGGAATACGGCGGTTCCGGCCTGGGCCTGACCGAAGCCTCGGTCATCATGGAAGAAATCAACCGCAGCGGCGGCAATTCGGGCGCCTGCCACGGCCAGATGTACAACATGGGCACCCTGCTGCGCCACGGCTCCGAGGCGCAAAAGCGCGAATATCTGCCGCGCATCGCCGCCGGCGAGCTGCGCCTGCAATCCATGGGCGTCACCGAGCCCACCACCGGCACCGACACCACCAAGATCAAGACCACCGCCGTGCGCCGCGGCGACCGCTACGTCATCAACGGCCAGAAGGTCTGGATCTCGCGGGTGCAGCATTCCGACCTGATGATCCTGTTGGCGCGCACCACCCCGCTGGACCAGGTCACGCGCAAGTCCGAAGGCATGTCCATCTTCCTGGTCGACCTGCACGAGGCCGTCAAGCACGGCATGTCGATCCGCCCCATTCCCAACATGGTCAACCACGAGACCAACGAGCTGTTCTTCGACAACCTCGAAATTCCCGCCGACAACCTCATCGGCGAAGAAGGCAAGGGCTTCAAGTACATCCTGGACGGCCTGAACGCCGAACGCACCCTGATCGCCGCCGAATGCATCGGCGACGGCTACTGGTTCGTCGACAAGGTCACCGCCTACGCCAAGGAACGCATGGTGTTCGGCCGCCCCATCGGCCAGAACCAGGGCGTGCAGTTCCCCATCGCCCGGGCCCACATCAACGTCGAAGCGGCCAGCCTGATGCGCTACGAGGCCTGCCGCCTGTTCGACGCCCACCAGCCCTGCGGCGCCCAGGCCAACATGGCCAAGCTGCTGGCGGCCGACGCGTCCTGGGAAGCCGCCAACGCCTGCCTGCAGTTCCATGGCGGCTTCGGCTTTGCCACCGAGTACGACGTCGAACGCAAATTCCGCGAAACCCGGCTGTACCAGGTCGCGCCGATCTCGACCAACCTGATCCTGTCCTACGTCGCCGAACACATCCTGGGCTTGCCCCGTTCCTTCTGACCATGACCGCCGACACCCGCTCCCTCAGCGCCGAACTCGCCGCCTTCGCGGCCAACCTGCGCTTCGAAGACATTCCCGCCCCGGTGCTGCGCCGGGCCGAAGACCTGCTGCTGGACTGCCTGGCCTCGATCCTGGCCGGCGCGTCGGCTCGCCCCGTGTTGGCCATGGACCGCTACGCCGCCGCCATGGGGCCGGCCGACGGCCCCAGCGAGATCCTGATCAACCGGCGCCGCACCTCGCCCGTGTTCGCCGCCATGGTCAACGCCGCGGCCGCTCACGTGGTCGAGCAGGACGACGTGCATAATGGCTCGGTGTTCCACCCGGCCGCCGTGGTGTTCCCGCCTGCGCTGGCCGTTGCCCAGGCGCTGGGCAGCTCGGGCCGCGACCTGCTGGTGGCCGCCGTCGCCGGCTACGAAGTCGGCATCCGCGTCGGCGAATTCCTGGGCCGTTCCCACTACAAGATCTTTCACACCACCGGCACCGCCGGCACCCTGGCCGCCGCGGTCACGACCGGCCGCCTGCTGGGCCTGTCGCCCGAGGCCATGCTGCACGCGCTGGGCTCGGCCGGCACCCAGGCCGCCGGCCTGTGGGAATTCCTGCGCGACGCGGCCGATTCCAAGCAACTGCACACCGCCCGTGCCGCCGCCAACGGCATCGCCGCCGCCTACCTGGCCCGCGAAGGCTTCACCGGCGCCCGCCACATCCTGGAAGGCCCGCAGGGCATGGCCGCCGGCATGTCCCGCGACGCCGACCCCACGCGCCTGACCGACCGCCTGGGCACGCGCTGGGCCCTGGGGGAAACCTCGTTCAAGTTCCACGCCTCGTGCCGCCACACGCATCCGGCAGCCGACGCCCTGCAACAGGTGCTGCGCGACCACCACCTGGCCGAAGACGCCATCGACCGCGTGGTCGCGCACGTCCACCAGGGCGCCATTGACGTGCTGGGGCCCGTGGTCGACCCGCGCACGGTGCATCAATCCAAGTTTTCAATGGGAACGGTGCTGGGCCTGATCGCCCGCAAGGGCCGCGCCGGCCTGCCGGAATTCGACGCCGCGCTGGACGACCCGGCGGTCGCCGCCTTCCGCGCCCGCGTCACGATGGAACTGGACCCCGAGGTCGACGCCGCCTATCCGCAGCGCTGGATCGGCAAGGTCACCGTCCACACCCGCGACGGCCGCACCCTGCACGGCCGCGTCGACGAACCCAAGGGCGATCCGGGCAATACCCTGTCGCGCGATGAAATCGAGGCCAAGACACTCAGCCTGGGCCGCTACGCGGACGCGGCGACCGACGCGGAACTGCGCGGCCTGATCGGCGCGATCTGGAATCTGGAAAAAGCGGAACGGATCGGCGCGCTGCTGCCGTAACCGCCATCCTGGCGTGGCCCCGTGCCGCGATGGCGTCGCACGGGGCCCGAACCCGCCCGTTATGCAACGGGATGGCCGCCCACCCGGGCGCCATCCCGCTTCGTGCTTCAGCCGCCCAGCGCCGCGCGCTGCTCGCGCACCAGCCCGGCGATGCCGCCTTCGGCCAGCGCCAGCATGGCGTCCAGCTCGGCGCGCGTGAACGTGGCGCCTTCGCCCGTGCCCTGCACTTCCACGAACGCGCCGCTGCCCGTCATGATGACGTTCACGTCGGCGTCGCAGGCCGAGTCTTCCTGGTAGTCCAGGTCCAGCACCGCGCGGCCATCCACCAGGCCCACCGACACGGCGGCGACCGCGTCGCGGATCGGGTTCACAGCCAGGTCGCCACGCTGCATCAGAAGCGCCACGGCATCGGCCGCCGCCACCCAGGCGCCCGTGATGCTGGCGCAGCGCGTGCCGCCGTCGGCCTGCAACACGTCGCAATCCAGGTGCAGCGTGCGCTCGCCCAGCGCGCGCATGTCGAACACCGCGCGCAGGCTGCGCCCGATCAGACGCTGGATTTCCTGGGTGCGGCCGCTTTGCTTGCCGCGTGCGGCTTCACGATCGCCGCGCGTGTGCGTAGCGCGCGGCAGCATGCCGTATTCGGCCGTCACCCAGCCTTCGCCCTTGCCCTTCAGGAAAGGCGGCACCTTTTCCAGCACGCTGGCCGTGCACAGCACGTGGGTGTTGCCGGCCTTGACCAACACCGAGCCCTCGGCATAGCGCGTGAACCCGCGCTCCAGGCTGAACGGCCGCAGTTCGTCGACGGCGCGGCCCGACGGGCGGGCGATGGCAGGGGCAGTGGTCATGGGCAAGACTCCAGTCAGATTCGATTGGCGGCATTGTACGGGTAGCGTGTCACCGCAGGCCCCGCGGCCCCAGCGGCGTGCGCGTTTGGAGTATCCTGCCGCGATATACGGGCTGCATATACCCGCCCCCGCCCCGGTGGGCCGGCGGAACCGGCGCGGCCCGGCCCCAAAACAGCAAAAGGAAACCCACACCATGATCCGCAGCATGACCGCCTTCGGCAACGCCCGGGCAGACCTGGAACAAGGCACGCTGGCGCTGGAACTGCGCAGCGTCAACAGCCGCTTCCTGGACCTTTATTTCCGCCTGCCCGACGAGCTGCGCCACGTCGAGACACCGCTGCGCGAACTGCTGACCGCCCAACTGGCACGCGGCAAGGTCGAGATCCGGGTGTCCTACACGCGCAACGTCAGCACCGACCTGTCCAAGCTCGAACCGGCCTGGCTCGAGACCCTGGCCGAACAGCTGCAAGCCGCACGCCGCGTGCTGCCCGACATCGCCGCGCCGCGCCTGGTCGAGCTGTTCAACTGGCCCGGCCAGCGCACCAACGACGCGCTGGACCCGCAAGTCTGGGGCGCCGCCTGCCTGCAGGCCGCCCAGGAAGCCCTGACCCAGTTGCAGGACGGCCGCGCCCGCGAAGGCGAGCGCCTGGCCGGCATGATGCGCGAATGCGCCGACGGCGTCGCGAACATCGTCGAACTGGTCCAGAACCACCTGCCCCAATTGCTGGCCGACCACCGCGACAAGCTCGCGTCCAAGCTGCGCGAAAGCGTCGAATCCGCCTTTCCCGGCGGCTTCACCCACATCACGGGCGCCGAACTGTCCGAACGCCTTTCCCAGGAAGCCAACCTGTTCGCCCTGCGCATCGACGTCGCCGAAGAACTGTCGCGCCTGCGCTCGCACCTGGAAGAACTGCGCCACCTGCTCACCGACGGCGGCGGCAAGGCCACGGGCAAGAAAAACGCCGGCAGCGCCGGCAAGCGCCTGGACTTCCTGTTCCAGGAAATGAACCGCGAAGCCAATACGTTGGGTTCCAAGGCCGGCAGCATGGAAGTCACCCGCGCCGCCATGGACCTGAAGCTGCTGATCGAACAGATGCGCGAGCAGGCGCAGAACATCGAATAGCGCGGCAAGATTCATGTCGGTCACACACGCAGAAACGCTCCACCTCGCGCTAGGACTGGTCCTATTCTGCTTGGGAACCCTGCTGGGCATTCCTCATGGCCGATCCAAGGGCCGGGGCGACGCCAAGAACACCGAGCTCTGGCGCATCGCCCACTTGTCCACCTGTGTCGGCGGCGCGTCGTTGCTGGCCTTGGCGGTAGCGATGCCTCGGCTGTTCGCAGAGCAGGCGATTTATGTCCTTGCGCCGTTCACGCTGTCGGCGTACGGCTTTTTCATGGCCTGCACGCTGAGCGCGTGGTTCAACACGTCATGGGATGATGACCGCGGCAATGCCAGAACGGCGGCGGTCTATCGTCTGCAGATACTGGCGTCGCTGCTCGCGTTGGTGGCCGTGGCTGCCTCGTTCGGCCTGCTCGCGTGGCGCTTGCTGCGTTAGACGGGCGGGCCGGTCATTCTCAGTACCGATCGGCCTTTCAGGCACCATCACCCACGACAGGCAAGGTGTGATAAGGTGACGCCGCGGCTATGGGAATCCTTCCTTCTAACCTGAACACCTAGGGTTCCCGCTTTCCGCATTGCGCCTGCCTTCGGCAGGCGTTTTCACGTGGACATGCATCATGAACCCGATCTATCTGCGCCGCCGTCACCGGCTCTTGCTGGGCAAGCCCCCTGCGCCTGGCAGCGGGGCCGATTCGTCTTCCCTCCCCGTGACCGCCGTCGAACTGGCCGCCATCCAGGCGCAGGCCGAGGAGCTGGGCTATCTGCTGTCGGACGCGGTGTTGGCCCGCCTGCAGGCGTGGCCCTTGCCGTCCGTGACGCTGTTCGGACGCCAACTGTTGAAGGTGCTGCGCGAAATGACGGGCGCGCACCGCCAGTACCGCCCGCTCTACCCGGATTTTCCGAAACAGGTGCAGGACCTGAGCGATGCGCAGCGCTATCTGGATGCCATCACGCACTACGTGACCCTGCGCCGGATGCCCGGCGACGGCTCCGACCGCCCGCCGCTGTTCCATGGGCGCGAGCCGCAGATCATTGAATTGGGCGAGGCCGCCGAATGCGAAGCCATCTTCACCCAGTTGGCCGCATCGGCCACCTCGCTGTCCGAGACGGATCGCAATGACCTGGCGTGGTACGTGAAGCAATATCGTGCGGACATCTTCCGTTTGATGCCGGCGAAGATTCCGTTCAAGGAGACGCTTGCGCTGGTCTGCGGCCACCTCATCCGGCACGTGCCGGGCCCCGCCACGGACGCCTTTCTGCATGACCGGCTGGACACCGCCACCGACGTGCTCCGCGTCGCGGTGGCCCTGGCGGACGGCGATGTGTCGCTTGCGCTTCCCACGCGCTTTGCCTCCCTTGCCCGCGCCCGGCGCAAGCAGTTGCTGGCGCTTGTAGAACGTCACCCCAACGCAGCACAGGACATGCCGCGCTGGAAAGAGCGCTGGAAGCGCCTGGGCGAAGTGCTGCACCCCGGCGAATACGCCGACCGCTTCCCGGCTACGGCCGCCGCCTTTGCCCAGCTGCGCAGCGGCCGCCCCCCGGCCACCTTCAACAGCGCGATCGAAGCCTTGCTGGCCGCAGGTCAGACGGAGGACGCCGCCAAGCGCCTGGCCAGCCGTCCGGGCGAATTCACGCGCCGCCTGGACCATCTGTTGCGTACCGCGGCAGACCCGCAGTCGATACTGCAGGGCTTTGCCCGTGTCGTCGACCAGGTGCCGACTCCGCTGCTGCTGCAGCTGCATACCCACGCGACGCACCGCGACGCGCCGGCCTCGCTACGCTCGTTCTACCCCAAGGGCGAAGTGGCCAAGGTATTTGCGACGGCGGACGCCCGCGCGCCGCTGCCCGACGGATCGGCCGCAGCCCTTGGCGACCTGTGCCAGGCCACGCTACTCAAGCGGTTTGCCACGCTGGCGCCGTTGGGCGACTGCTATCTGGACCCGGCGCTGCGCGATCACGTGGTGCCCTTGGCTCAACGCGCCGCGTCGCGCAGCCTGCGCACGCTGGCACGTGGCAGCAGCCTGCCCTTGCCCGACGCTGACTTCGTCAGAATGTTCCTTTGGTGGAAGAACGGCAGGGGCCGCGCCGACGTCGACCTGTCTGCCGCCATGTTCGGCCCCAATTTCGACTTCATCGACGCGCTGACCTACTACCGCCTGCAAAGCTACGGCGGCTATCACAGCGGCGATATCGTCGACGCGCCGCAGGGTGCGGCTGAATTCATCGACCTGGACCTGGAACGTTTGCGCGGCCGCGGCGTACGCTTCGTCGTCATGGTGCTCAACAGTTTCACAGGCCAGCCGTATTGCGACCTGCCCGAGTGCTTCGCCGGATGGATGGCCCGCCATGACGCAAATTCGGGCGAACCCTTCGAACCTCGCACGGTCATGGATCGGGTCGACTTGACGTCCAATACGATGATCAGCCTGCCGCTGGCGCTGGACCTGCACGCCGGGCGCATCCGTTGGATGGATGTGGCGCTGCGCGAACAGCCCCGGCTGAACAATGTGGCCAACAATCTGTCCGGCGTGTCGCTGATGCTGCGCTCGTTGATGACGCGCCCCCAACCCGACCTGCATACGCTATTCACGCTGCATGCCCAGGCGCGCGGCCGGATCGTGGACGACGCGCAGGCAGCGCGAACTGTCTTTGGCGTGGACGGGGGCATCACCCCTTTCGACATCGACCGTATCCGCGCGGAATTCCTCGTATAGCGCGCCCGCGCCTGGTCAGCGCGGCGCCGGTTCCCCGCGCAAGGCCGAATCCAGGTATGCGCTGCGCGCCCTGGCGTCCGGGAAGGTCATGTCCTTGTAGCTCACGAAGCGCGAACCCTTGGCCAGCCGGTAGCCCAGCCAGATCAACAGGAACAGCGGAATGCCGATGTACGTGGCGGCGACGCCACCCCAGTCGATGCGCTGCTCCAGGAAAGCCTGGTAGTTCTGGCCCAGCGTGATGATCAGGCACAACGCGAACGCGAAGATCGGGCCGAACGGGAAGAACGGCGACACATAGGGCAGATCGGCCAGGTTGCGGCCCTGCTTGACGTAGCCGCGGCGGAACCGGTAGTGGCTGATGGCGATGCCCAGCCAGGCGATGAAACCGGTCATGCCCGAGGTATTGAGCAGCCAGATATAGACGGCCTCGGGGCTGAACACGAACGTGAAAAAGCACAGCGCCGCCACCACCGTCGTGGCCACCAGCGCCCACAGCGGCACGCCCGAGCGCGACACGCGGCCGAACACGGCCGGCGCCTTGCCGTCGCGCGCCAGGCTGTAGAGCATGCGGGTCGCCGCGTACATGCCGGAATTGCCGGCCGACAGCACCGACGTCAGCACCACCGCGTTCATGATCGAGGCTGCGGCCAAGAGACCGGCGCGCTCGAAGATCAGGGCGAACGGGCTGACGCTGATGTCGGTGACTTCATTGCGCAGCAGGTGCGGATCGGTATAGGGAATCAGCAGGCCGATCACCAGGATCGCCGCCACGTAGAACAGCAGAATGCGCCAGAACACCTGGCGCACGGCGCGCGGCAGGTTCTTGGCGGGGTCTTTCGATTCACCGGCGGCAATGCCGATGAGTTCGGTGCCCTGGAACGAAAAACCCACCACCATGGCCACG
Source organism: Achromobacter sp. 1014246743 (assembly GCF_059760725.1). Classification (NCBI taxonomy): domain Bacteria; kingdom Pseudomonadati; phylum Pseudomonadota; class Betaproteobacteria; order Burkholderiales; family Alcaligenaceae; genus Achromobacter; species Achromobacter sp. 1014246743. The sequence continues at coordinate 7,136 of NZ_JCBANA010000090.1, read as the reverse complement.
CCGATCAGCGCCGCGAAACCGCCTGCGAAAGGCGCGTCGCCCACCGTCCAGTTGGCCACGCCGCCCGTTTCGCCGCCCCGGATGATGCCCAGCAACATCATCACGCCCATCGCCACGAAGGCCAGTACCGCCACCACCTTGATCAGGGCGAACCAGAATTCGGCTTCACCGAAGCCGCGCGCCGACAAGGCATTCAGGCCGAAGGTGATCGCCAGGAACAGCGCGCTCCAGTACACCCCGGGCACGTCCGGAAACCAGTACGCCATCACCAGCTGCGCGGCCACCAGGTCCACCGCCACGGTGACGGCCCAGTTGTACCAGTAGTTCCAACCCAGCGCGAAACCGAAGCCCTCTTCCACGTAGCGCGCGCCGTAGGTCGAGAACGACCCCGACACCGGCATGCTGGCGGCCAGTTCACCCAGGCTGGTCATCAGGAAATAGACCATCACGCCGATCAGCACGTAGCCCAGCAGCGCGCCGCCGGGGCCGGCTTGCGCGATGGTTGCGCCCGAGGCCACGAACAGGCCGGTGCCGATGGAGCCGCCCACCGCGATCATCGTCAGGTGGCGCGACGACAAGGTGCGGCGCAGTTCGGACGGCGCGGGTGTCGCCGCCTTGCCGCCGCTCGGGCGCGAGTCGTGTTCCGATAATGCCAAAGTCGAGTTCCTTCAGTGGGAAAATGCCCCGCCGGCCGGGTGGCGGGGGCCCCGGGTTTTCCCGGCAACGGCGGAGCATAGCGCAACTGCCCCCGGTCGGCGAAATCCCCAGGGAAATGTCACTGCAGAAGTTCATTGCACCTGAGATCTGGTTCAATGATGTTCACGGGCCGCCCGGGGCGGCTGCGGTGTTCTCCGGCCTGTTATTTACTTGCCTGGCGCGTCGCCACCGATCTTCCTGGCCGTCAGCGTCACGGTGAAAAACTCGTTACGCTTATCGGCCGAAACAGTATCCAACTGATTATTTCCATAATCAGAATGTTGCCCATTCCTGAATCGAGGGTAATACCCTTTCCAGAAATAGCGCACCTGTGTACCGCCCGCGAGCACTGTTTTGGCAGGCAGCTCGGCGACGAATCGCGTATCGGCGATGTCCCCCCGCGCGCCCAAAGCGACGCGGGCGGATGTCAATACCCAATGGCATACCCCGCGTCCGTAATAGTCCTCATCGAGCAGCATGTCGGCATACACGGTGCCCACGTACTCGGTGGCGGACAGACGGGAAAGGCGGAACGGTTCGTGGCTGGACAATGACGGCACGTGGCCGGACAGGGCGTTGGATTTTCCACAGCGGGCGCCATTGCTGGCATCGAACTGTGCCGTGCCCTCTACCACCGCAAACGGCGATTTGCCGTCGGTTGCGCTTGAGAGATCGGATGCATTGGCAAGGGTGAGCCGTATCTCATAGGCCTGCGTCGGAGCGGGGTTCAGCTTGCGCAGCGGCGGCTTTCGCGCGTTGGAATCAGATCCGCACCCGGCGGCGACCAGAACGACCAGCGTCGGCAATGCCCAACGCAAGGCCGGCGACGAGAGATAGCGAATGGCGCGCGACAATGTCGATGTTTCCTATGCTAACTATTGTTGACTCAACGATGGGCGAGCGATTCGTCCGGAATCGCTGCGCCAAGGCGGCTATTGGAACGCCGTCTCCATGAAGGTGCGCAATTTTCGCGAATGCAGGCGTTCGGGCGGCATGTCGCGCAGGCGCTCCAGCGCCCGGATGCCGATTTCCAGATGCTGGTTGACCTGGCGGCGGTAGAACGCGCTGGCCATGCCCGGCAGCTTCAGCTCACCGTGCAGCGGCTTGTCGGACACGCACAGCAGCGTGCCGTAGGGCACGCGGAAACGGAAGCCGTTGGCCGCGATGGTGGCCGATTCCATGTCCAGCGCAATGGCGCGTGACTGCGCGAAACGCTCGACCAGTTCGACGTGATCGCGCAGTTCCCAGTTGCGGTTGTCGATGGTGGCCACCGTGCCGGTGCGCATGATGCGCTTGAGGTCCCAGCCGGACAGGCCGGCCACTTCCTCCACTGCCTGCTCCAGCGCCACCTGCACTTCGGCCAGGGCCGGCACCGGCACCCAGGTCGGCAGATCGGCATCCAGCACGTGATCTTCACGCACGTATCCGTGGGCCAGCACGTAATCGCCCAGCCGCTGCGAATCGCGCAGGCCGGCGCAGTGGCCCAGCATCAGCCAGGCATGCGGGCGCAGCACGGCGATGTGGTCGGTGATGGTCTTGGCGTTGGACGGCCCCACGCCGATGTTGACCAGCGTGATGCCGGAGTGGTCGCCGCGCACCAGGTGGTAGGCCGGCATCTGCGGCAGGCGCTGGCCCTGCCCTTCGTCGGCCGGCGCCGATTCGCCGCGCCGGGTGATGCGGTTGCCGGGCTCGACCAGCATCTCGTAGTCTTCGTTGCCGCTGGCCATCAGGGCGCGCGCGCGGGCGCAGAACTCGTCGACGTAGAACTGGTAGTTGGTGAACAGCACGAAATTCTGGAAGTGGCCGGGCGCCGTGGCGGTGTAGTGCTGCAACCGATGCAGCGAATAATCCACGCGCTGCGCCGTGAAGGGCGCCAGCGGCTTGGGTTCGCCTTCCTTGCCGCGCCACGAACCGTTGACGATCGCGTCGTCGGTGACGGCCAGGTCGGGCACGTCGAACAGGTCGCGCAAGGGGCGCTTGAGGGCCTCGAGGTGCTCGCCTTCGACATAGGCGCCTTCCGGAAAGGCAAAGTGCAGCGGAATCGGGGAGTCGGACTCGCCCACCTCGACCGCCACGCGGTGGTTCTGCAGCAATTGGCCCACCTGCTCGATCAGGTAGTCGCGAAACAGGGCCGGCTGGGTGACGGTGGTCTGGTAGATGCCGGGTTCGGCCACGTGGCCGTACGACAGGCGGGTATCGATGGGGTCGTAGGTTTCGACGAGGATGCGGATGGCCGGGTAGTACGCGCGGGCCCGTTCGCGGCCGTTGCCGGGGCCCTTCAGGACTTCACGGAACGCCGACCGCAGGAAGGCCGTGTTGCGCGCGTAGATTTCCACCAGCCGGTCGACCGCCGCCACCGCGTCATGGTAGGGCTCGAAAGGAATCGCCTCGGGCCGGTTCATGGAGGATAGGGGGTGTACTGCGTTCATCATTGAGCTTTACTCCGCTTTCTTATCTATCTTGTTTTAAGCGGCCGCTCTCGGCAATCAAGCCGGAAGAGGCCGATGCCGACGATTATGCACGACCCCGGGGCCGTATGAAGTGTCATATTCGCGCGCGTCTCGATGCGTGGTCACCGCAGCCGGCATCGCCACCGCAATAGAAACAATATATCATTCTGTTTTTCCGGTTTTTTCGGCCGGGTTGATCCGCCCGCTTTCCCCGCCCCCGCTTGCGCGTTTCCTCATCCATGCCGCCGGCCTTGCGCCCCCGACCACGCAGCCCCCATCCCATCGCCCGATGGGCGGTGCTGTCGTGGCTGTGCGCCTGCCTGCTGCTGGCGCCGTTGGGCGGTGTGCGCCACGCGCTGTCGCACCTGGGCAGCGGCCCGGCCTCGGCTCAACACGGCCTGTCGCTTGCGCCGCTGGATGCCAACTCTGCCGGCTCGGCCCGCACGCCCGGCCCCGCCACCGCGCCAGACGACGCGCATACCGCCGACCCGCTCGGCCACTGCGATCTCTGCCATATCTGGGACCTGCTGGACGCCACCCTGCCGGCGTCCTTCCCCCTCATCGCCGGCACGGCGCCGCGCATTGCGCCGGCCCCGTCCACGCCCCGCGGCACCACGCTGGCCGCCGGCAGTTGGTTCCAATCCCGCGCGCCGCCCGCCGCGACTTGAAATCCCGCACGCCCGATTTCAACCGCCGCCCGCTTGGCCGGCCCCCAGGATTGCCATCATGCCTTTTGCTGCTGCCCCGGCAGGGACACGCTTGTCCCTGCGCGCCCGCAACGCTTCTGCGTTGGACGTTGCTTTGCCGAACCGTTTCTCGTCGGCCCGTTCTTCTCTCGCCCTCGCCCCGCTGGCCGTCGCCTGCCTGCTCGCCCTGCCCCAGGCCGCCCACGCGCAAGCCGCCCCGGACACCACCACGCTGTCCCCCGTCGTCATCACCGCCAACCCCCTGGGCAGCGAAGCCCTGGCCTCGCCGTCCACCATCGTGCAAGGCCTGGACCTGGACCTGCGGCGCGGCTCGAACCTGGGTGAAACGCTGAATGGCCTGCCCGGCGTTTCGACCACCACCTATGGCCCGATGGTCGGCCGGCCCATCATCCGCGGCCTGGATGGCGACCGCATCCGCCTCCTGAACAACGGCGTCGGGTCCCTGGACGCCTCGTCGCTGTCGTTCGACCACGCCGTGCCGCAAGACCCGCTGTCGACCAACCGCGTCGAGATCCTGCGCGGCCCGGCCGCCCTGCTCTATGGCGGCAACGCCATCGGCGGCGTCGTCAACACGATCGACAACCGCATTCCCACCGAACCCATCGACGGCATCCACGGCGACGTGGCCGGAAGCTACGGCGGTGCCAACAACGACCGCAACGGCGCCGTGCAAGTGGAAGGCGGCGACGGCAACTTCGCCATCCATGCCGACGCCTTCAGCCGCAAGACGGGCGACCTGCGCATTCCCGGCTACGCCCGTTCGTCGCAGCAACGCGCCCTCGACGCCCCCGACCGCGACCAGCCGCGCGGCACGCTGCCCAACAGCGACGGCCAGGCCAGCGGCGGCGCGCTCGGCATGTCCTGGACGAGCGACCGCGGCTACGCCGGGCTGTCCTACAGCGGCTACGACTCCGACTACGGTTCGGTGGCCGAGCCGGACGTGCGCATCAAGATGCACCAGGAACGCTTCGGCTTTGCCAGCGAACTGCGCGACCTGGACGGCCTGTTCACCAGCGTCAAGTTCAACTTCGCCTACACCGACTACCAGCACAAGGAAATCGAAGACGGCGAAACGGGCACCGTCTTCAAGAACCGCGGCTACGAGGCCCGCATCGAGGCGCGCCACGCCGACATCGGCCCGCTGCATGGCGTCGTGGGCCTGCAACTGGGCCAGACGCGTTTCTCGGCGCTGGGCGACGAAGCCCTGGTGCCCACCACCGACACCGACTCGGCCGCCGTGTTCGCACTTGAGGAATGGAAACTGAACGACCGCCTGACGCTGAGCGCCGGGGCCCGTGCCGATTACACCCGGCTGAGCCCGTCGGCCAGCGGCAACGAACGCTTCGATGGCGCCCGCCGCAACAGCTTCACCGCCGGCAGCTTCTCGCTGGGCGGCATCTACAAGCTGGACAGCACCTGGTCCGTTGCGGCCAACACGGCCTACACCGAACGCGCGCCGACGTTCTACGAGCTGTACGCCAACGGCCCGCACGAAGCCACGGGCCAATACCTCGTCGGCGACCAGGGCCTGGGCAAGGAACGCGCCTGGTCCGGCGACCTGTCGCTGCGCTACAAGAAGGACGCCGACAAGGCCAGCATCGGCGTGTTCTACAGCCGCTTCTCCAACTACCTGGCTGAAATCAACACCGGTCGCTATCGCAACGACGACGGCGACCTGGTCGCGGCCGGCGACGACGGCGCCCTGCCCGAAGCGCGCTACCAGGGCGTGTCGGCCCGCCTGTACGGCCTGGAAGCCGAAAGCAGCACCCGCGTGCTGCAACGCAATGGCCACAAGCTGGACCTGGGCCTGTCGGGCGACTACACGGTGGCGCGCAACAACGACACCGGCCGCTCGTTGCCGCGCATTCCGCCGCTGCGCCTGCGCGTGGCGCTGGATTACGGCTACGGCGCCTACAACGCCGGCGTCAGCGTATCCAAGGCCTTCGCCCAGCACAGCCGCCCCGACAACGACACCGCCACCCCCGGCTACTACAGCCTGGATGCCAACGCCGGCTACCGCTTCAAGGTCGCGGCGGTGCAGTGGCAGGCCTATGTCCGCGGCATCAACCTGACCAACCAGACCATCCGCTACGCTACTTCCGTGCTGCGCGACGTCGCCCCCGAGGGCGGCCGCGCCGTGATGGTGGGACTGCGCGGCAGCTTCTGACGGGCCAGGACGGCAACGGATCGGGCTCGGCCCAGGGCACGCCCGCCCGATCCGGCCACCCAGCACGGTCATCCCTGTTTCTGCCAACCGGCCGTTACCTTTGCCCGACCGGGCAACGTAACGGTCGCCCCGCCAGAATGCTGCATTGCACTACAAATGTAATGAAACTTTATTCCATTACAATACCGTGGCAGTCAGTGGGGTCTACGGCCTGCCAACACCGCAAACGTCCGCGCGTGTTGGCAACCCCTAGGCCCTCCTGCCGCCCTTTCCGCCGGCTTGTCCCCCAGGGCAAAGCCATGCCGCCTACTCCGATTTCTGAAGTGACGTAATGACGCCGCCCACGCGAAAAGCACGATTTGCCTCGTTCCGCATTCCCGCCTTCCTGTCTGCCCCCCTGCTGGCCCTGACGTTCTCCTGGTTGCCCGGCGCCGCGCAGGCCTCTCTTCCCAGCACCGATCCCGCACGTGGCTCCCTGTCCGGCCTGAGCCTGGCCCAGGAGCCCACCGTGCCCACCCTGCGCGAACGCGTGGTGCAGGCCGGCCTGGCCGCCATCGGCACGCCCTACAGCTGGGGCGGTGACGATGCCGCCGAAGGGTTCGACTGCAGCGGCCTGGTGCTGTTCGTGTACCGCGAAATCGCCGGCCTGGAACTGCCCCGCACGGCCCGCCAGCAGCGCACCCAGGGCGACACGGTGCCCAACAGGCAGCAGCTCAAGCCCGGCGACCTGGTGTTCTTCGCCACCCGCGGCCGCGGCACCACCTCGCACGTGGGCATCTACATCGGCCAGAACAAGTTCGTGCACGCCCCGCGCCGCGGCGCCAAGGTGCGCGTGGACGAAATGAAGAACCCGTACTGGTCCAAGCGCTACGTCGGCGCGCGCAGCTACATCGACATGGCCCAGGGCCAGATGGTCGCTGGCCGATAAATGCAGGCCCCAGAGAAAGGGCCCCCACGCCGCACACGCCTTGCTTGCTTGCTGCCCCCCGAGCAACTGTGTTTCCAGTCAAGCAGCCTGAAGGTGCAATTGGCTGTTCCACGGTTGCTGGGAGCGGGCCATGGCGTTCAGGATTCGTAGCAGCTTGTGCGAGCAAGCGACCAGAGCGACCTTCTTGG
>NZ_JCBANA010000089.1:0-25417 GCF_059760725.1 Achromobacter sp. 1014246743 | reverse complement strand
ATGCGGAAGGTCAAGGCTGGGCAGAGGGCATTGAAGAGGCGGCTGGCGCGAAACAGGCGGCGCGACGCGCGGTCCGGCCGGGGTCCGGCCGGGGTCGGGGGGACTCGCCGCGGGGGCGGGCGGGGCCGCCGGCGTGCCGTTCAAGGCGCCTGCCGCGGCCCCGCCGGCACGATGCGCATCATCGGCGCCGCGCCCTGGGCCGGCGCGTCAAAGCGCGGCCGGATCATCCACGGCGCAAAGCGCCACAGGTACAGCCCGAACGCCAGCGCCCAGGCGGCGGCCGACGCGTGCAGCAGGCCCGGCGCACCCGCGGTGGGCAGTAGCGCGGCCAGGCGCAGCAGCGCCGCCAGGATCACCAGCGCATAGCTCAGCACCATGCTGCGGTCGGTGCGCAGGGGCCGGCCCAGATGGCCCAGCGCGGTGCGCGTGGCCATGCCCAGGATCAGCACCGAAAAGCCGGCCACGCCGATGACGTGCGCGGGCCAGGCGGGCCGCAGCACATAGCCGGCCAGTTGCGCCGCGCCCACCAGCAGGCCGATGCCCAGGCCGGCATAACCCGCATACAAGATCCACAAGAGCGGCACGCGGCGCGCGGCCCAGGGCTTCCAGGCCAGCCATTGCGCCAGCGCAATCAGGCCCGTGGCCGCCAGCAACAGTGCAGCCAGGCGCGGGGCACCCGCCAGCAGGCAGGCGATGGCCAGCACGCCCGTGGCCAGCTGCCAATGGCCGCTGCGGGTGTGCGGGGGAATGTCCAGGCCGGCGACGGCGCGCTTGGCAAAGAAGGGGATGACGCGCCGCGCGATCAGCAGGGTCAGCACCGCCATGCTCAGCAGGCCGGCGTTGAAGTAGCGCATCAGCGCGAGGTAGTCGCCGGCCAGCGCCGCGCGCACATACAGCAGGTGGGCGACGGCTAGCGCCACCAACAGCAGCGGCACGCCGTAGTTGCGGCGGTTGCGCGTGACCCAGACCGAACGGCCCAGCGCCGCGGCGCCCCACAGGAAGAACAGCAGGTCGGCGCCTGCGGCCGTGTACAGCGCCACCGTGCCCGGCGCCAGGTAGGCGGCGCGCGCCACCAGCCAGACGCCGCACAGCAGCGCCAGCGGCAGGCCGCGCAGGGGATTCCTGCCGGTCCAGTTGGCGCCGGCCGTCAGCAGGAAGCCCACCGCGATGGTGGCGACAAAGCCCCACAGCATCTCGTGGGCGTGCCACGGCATGGCGGTCAACAGGCCCGTCAGCCGGGTGGGCGCGAACACCCAGAGCAGTACGGAAACCAGCGCCCAGGCGCAGCCGGCCAGGTACAGCGGGCGAAAGCCCATTTCCGTGAAGGCGCGCCAGTCGGGCGCCGGCGGCCGGTTCGCGTCGTGGGGCGCAGAGGGTTCTTCCAGGGTCAGCAGGGGGTTCATGGGGTCTCCGCCCGTCGTGGCCGCCAGGGCGGCAATAAACATGCATTTCAAATACATATTAATACCGTCAACCGGCCTGCGGCCAGCGCGGCGGGTTGATCCCGCGCAAACGCGGCCGCTTCCCGGGGGTGACTAGTCACAACGGCAGGGGGTGTTTGGTCGGGTGGGCAATGGTGGGCAAGGGCCGGCATGCCTACGCTGGGTGCAGTCGTATCCGAGTGCACAACAAGCGAGAATCACCATGGCATCAACTCACCCCTCGGCCAGCGCGCCCCTGCGGGTCCTGGTATCCAGCACCTTCGCCTTCACCATCTGTTTTGCGGTGTGGATGATCTTTGCGGTGCTGGGCATTCCCATCAAGGCCCAGCTGGGCCTGTCTGAAACCGAATTCGGCCTGCTGGCCGCCATGCCGGTGCTGACCGGTTCGCTGGTGCGCGTGCCGCTGGGCATCTGGACCGACCGTTACGGCGGCCGGCCCGTGTTCTTCGTGCTGATGCTGCTGGCGGTGGTGCCGATCTGGCTGCTGTCGTACGCCACGCAGTACTGGCAATTCCTGGTGCTGGCGCTGTTCGTGGGCCTGACCGGCGGGTCGTTCTCGGTCGGCACGCCGTACGTGGCGCGCTGGTTTCCCCGCAGCAAGCAGGGCCTGGCCATGGGCGTGTTCGGCGCCGGCAATTCGGGCTCGGCCATCACCAAGTTCGTGGCCCCCGCGCTGATCGCGGCGGCGGGCGGCGCCTGGGTCATCGTGCCGCAGGTGTATGCCGTGGCGCTGCTGGTGACGGCGATCCTGTTCTGGCTGTTCTCGGCGTCGGACCCCTCGCACCGCGTGGCGGGCGGGGCCAGCCTGTCGGCCCAGTTCGCCATGCTGAAGGACCCGCGGGTGTGGCGCTACTGCCAGTACTACTCGGTGGTGTTCGGCGGCTACGTGGCGCTGGCGCTGTGGATGACCAAGTACTACATCGGCGAATACGGCTTCGACATGAAGCTGGCCGCGTTGCTGGCCGCCTGCTTCTCCTTGCCGGGCGGCGTGCTGCGCGCCCTGGGCGGCTGGATCTCGGACCGCTACGGCGCCTACAAGACCACCTGGTGGGTGATGTGGGTGTGCTGGGTGGCTTTCTTCATCCTGAGCTATCCGCAGACGCACTTCACCGTCCTGACCACCGGCGGCCCGCGCCAGTTCGACATCGCCCTGGGCCCCATCAGCTTCACCGTGCTGCTGTTCGTGGTGGGCATTGCGATGGCGATCGGCAAGGCCTCGGTCTTCAAGTTCATCTCGGATGAGTTCAGCGACAACATCGGCGCCGTGTCCGGCATCGTCGGCCTGGCCGGCGGCCTGGGCGGCTTCGTGCTGCCGATCCTGTTCGGCGTGCTGCTGGACCTGACCGGCGTGCGCTCCAGCGCCTTCATGCTGCTGTACGGCACGGTCTGCGTGTCGCTCATCTTCATGCATTTCAGTTTCCGGCCCGAAAGCGCCGCCATCGCCCGGCGGCAAGCCGCCTGACCCTCTGATCGGAGAACCCTATGTCTACCCATGTCCTGGCGCGCTGGGAGCCGGAAAACCCCGGCTTCTGGAAACAGACCGGCGCGCGCATCGCCAATCGCAACCTGTGGATCTCGATTCCCGCGCTGATGCTGGCGTTCAGCATCTGGATGCTGTGGAGCGTGGTGGTCGTGAACCTGGATCGCGCCGGCTTCATGCTGTCCAAGAACCAGCTGTTCTGGCTGACCGCGCTGCCCGCCTTGTCGGGCGCCACGCTGCGCATCTTCTATTCGTTCCTGGTGCCGGTGTTCGGCGGCCGCAAGTGGACGGCGATCTCCACCGCCTCGCTGCTGATCCCGGCGCTGGGCATGGGCTTCGCGCTGCGTGATCCGACGACCTCGTTTCCCACCTTGCTGATCCTGGCGCTGCTGTGCGGCCTGGGCGGCGGCAATTTCAGTTCCAGCATGGCCAACATCAGCTTCTTCTTTCCCAAGGAAAAGAAGGGGCTGGCGACCGGGCTGAACGCCGGCATCGGCAACCTGGGCGTGTCCCTGGCGCAGTTCGTGGTGCCGGTGGTGATCTCGGTGGGCATGTTCGGCGCCCTGGGCGGCGATCCGCAGACCGTGGCGGGCGCGGCGCCGCGCAGCCTGTGGCTGCAGAACGCCGGCTTCATCTGGGTCTTGCCCATCGCGCTGGCGTCGCTGGCCGCCTGGTTCGGCATGAACGACATCGCCGACGCGCGTGCGTCGTTCGCCGACCAGGCCGTGATTTTCAAGCGCAAGCACAACTGGCTGATGTGCTGGCTGTATGTGGGCACGTTCGGCTCGTTCATCGGCTTTTCGGCCGGCTTCGCCATGCTGACCAAGACCCTGTTCCCGCAGGTCGATCCCACCACCTACGCCTTCCTGGGGCCACTGGTGGGCTCGCTGACCCGCCCGGTGGGCGGTTGGGTGTCCGACAAGCTGGGCGGCGCGCGGGTCACCTTGTTCACCTTCGCCGGCATGATCGCCGCCGTGCTGGGCGTGATGGCGTTCCTGCCGGTGAACGGGCAGGGCGGTGACTTCAACGGCTTTCTGGCCATGTTCATCGTGCTGTTCGCGCTGACCGGCGTGGGCAACGGGTCCACCTTCCGCATGATTCCCGTGATTTTCCTGCGCGAACGCACCCAGGCCGCGCAAGGCAAGGGGGCGGCCGCCCAGAAGCAGGCGCTGACGGACGCGGCGCGCGAGTCGGCCGCGGTGCTGGGCTTTTCCGGCGCGATCGGCGCCTACGGCGGCTTTTTCATCCCGCGCAGCTTCGGCACGTCGCTGGACCTGACGGGCGGCGCGCAGGCCGCGCTGCTGTGCTTCATCGGCTTTTACGCCACCTGCATGGTGATCACCTGGTGGTACTACGCGCGCCGCAACGCGCCAGTGCCCTGCTGAAGCGCCGGGCTGGCCGGGGTGACTAGTCACTCTGCCGCGCCCGGCCTATGCCACTGGCGAATGGTCGCCCGCCGGGCCCGCGCCTAAAGTGGTCTGGACAGCACTGATTGCAGTACGCGCCGGCAAACCCGGCGCCCTTGGAGAACCATAATGAGTCATTTTCTGGACCGGTTGAAGTTCATGTCGCGGGTGAAATCCACCTTCGCGGACGGTCACGGCGAGCTGGTCAATGAAGACCGCAAGTGGGAAAACGCCTATCGCGCCCGCTGGCAGCACGACAAGGTGGTGCGCTCGACCCACGGCGTGAACTGCACGGGCTCGTGCTCGTGGAAGGTGTACGTCAAGAATGGCCTGATCACCTGGGAAACCCAGCAGACCGACTACCCGCGCACGCGGCCCGACCTGCCCAACCACGAGCCGCGCGGCTGTCCGCGGGGTGCGTCCTACAGCTGGTACGTCTATTCCGCCCAGCGCGTGAAATACCCGATGATGCGCGGCCGCCTGATGGAAATGTGGCGCGAGGCCCGCAAGACCCTGGACCCGATCGCGGCCTGGGAATGGATCAGCCAGGACCCCGTGCGGGCCAGGCGCTACAAGTCGGTTCGCGGCCTGGGCGGCTTCGTGCGTACCGACTGGGACACGGCGATGGAAATGATTGCCGCCGCCAACGCCTACACCATCAAGCAATTCGGCCCCGACCGCCTGATCGGTTTTTCGCCGATTCCGGCCATGTCGATGGTCAGCTACGCCGCCGGCGCCCGCTACCTGAGCCTGTTGGGCGGCGCCTGCCTGAGCTTCTACGACTGGTACTGCGACCTGCCGCCGGCCAGCCCGCAGGTCTGGGGCGAGCAGACCGACGTGCCCGAATCGGCCGACTGGTACAACTCGACCTACCTGATGGTCTGGGGCTCGAACGTGCCGCAGACGCGCACGCCCGACGCCCACTTCTACACCGAGGTCCGCTACAAGGGCACCAAGACGGTGGCCGTGTCCAGCGACTTCGGCGAAATGGTCAAGTTCGGCGACATCTGGCTGGCGCCCAAGCAGGGCACCGACGCCGCGCTGGCCATGGCCATGGGCCACGTCATCCTGAAGGAATTCCACCTGTCCGGCGCCTCGGCGTATTTCCGCGACTACGTGCGCCGCTACACCGACATGCCCATGCTGGTGCTGCTGCAGGAACGCGACGGCTTCCATGCGCCCGACCATTTCCTGCGCGCCTCGCACCTGGACGGCGCGCTGGGCGAACAGAACAACCCCGACTGGAAGACGCTGGTATTCGATGCCGCCAGCGGCGACCTGGTGGCGCCCAACGGCAGCATCGGCTTTCGCTGGGGCGAGGGCGCGGTCAATGGCGGCGAGAAGGTCGGCCGCTGGAACCTGGAATCGCGCGACGGCGGCAGCGGCCGCGAGATCGAGCCGGTGCTCAGCCTGATCGACCAGGCCGACGCCGTGGTGGGCGTGGGTTTCCCGTACTTCGGCGCCGAACACGACGAGCTGATGGTGCGCAACGTGCCGGCCCGCCGCATCCGCCTGGCGGACGGCAGCGAGGCCCTGGTGGCCAGCGTGTACGACCTGCAGATGGCCAACTACGGCCTGGACCGCGGCCTGGGCGGCGGCAATGTGGCCACGTCGTACGACGATGACGTGCCCTACACCCCGGCCTGGCAGGAAAAGCACACCGGCGTGCCGCGCGCGCAGGTGATCCAGGTGGCGCGCGAGTTCGCCCAGAACGCGCATGACACCGAGGGCAAGTCCATGGTCATCGTGGGCGCCGGCCTGAACCACTGGTACCACATGGACATGATCTACCGCGGCATCATCAACATGCTGATGATGTGCGGCTGCGTGGGCAAGAGCGGCGGCGGCTGGGCGCACTACGTGGGCCAGGAAAAGCTGCGGCCGCAGTTCGGCTGGGCGCCGCTGGCGTTTGCGTCCGACTGGGTGCGCCCGCCGCGCCAGATGAACGGCACCTCGTTCTTCTACGCCCACACCAGCCAATGGCGCCACGAAAAGCTGCACGTGCAGGAAGTGCTCGGCCCCACCGCCGACCGCGGCCGCTACGGCGACCTGAGCATGATCGACCTGAACGCCCGCGCCGAGCGCATGGGCTGGCTGCCGTCGGCGCCGCAGCTGCGCACCAATCCGCTGGACCTGACCGACCAGGCCGCGGCCGCGGGCAAGGACCCGGTGGCTCATGCGGTGGAACAGTTGAAGTCCGGCGAGTTGCGCATGTCGTGCGAAAACCCCGACGACCCCGCCAACTTCCCGCGCAACATGTTCGTGTGGCGCTCGAACATCCTGGGGTCCAGCGGCAAGGGCCACGAGTACTTCCTGAAGTACCTGCTGGGCACGCAGAACGCCGTCTTCGGCGACGAAGGCGATGCGATCCGGCCGACCGAGGTCACCTATGAAGAAGATGCGGCCGAAGGCAAGCTGGACCTGCTGACAGTGCTGGACTTCCGCATGAGCACCACCTGCCTGTACGGCGACATCGTGCTGCCCACCGCCACCTGGTACGAGAAAGACGACCTGAACACGTCGGACATGCACCCGTTCATCCACCCCTTGAGCGAAGCGGTGCAGCCGCTGTGGGAAAGCAAGACCGACTGGGAAATCTACAAGCTGCTCGCCAGGAAGTTCAGCGACATCGGCGGCCCCTACCTGGGCAAGCGCCGCGACCTGGTGCTGACGCCGCTGATGCACGACACCCCGGGCGAGCTGGGCCAGGCCTTCGAGCCCAAGGACTGGAAGCTGGGCCAGTGCGACCTGGTGCCGGGCAAGACGGCGCCCAACATGACGGTGGTGGAACGCGACTACAACGACATCTACCGCAAGTTCACGTCGGTGGGCCCGCTGCTGGACAAGCTGGGCAACGGCGGCAAGGGCATCAACTGGAACACCGAGCACGAGGTGCACGAACTGGGCGGCATCAACGACCACGTGGCCGAGACGGGCGTGAGCCAGGGCCGGCCGCGGCTGGATACCGCCATCGACGCGGCCGAGATGATCCTGACCTTCGCGCCCGAGACCAACGGCCACGTGTCGGTCAAGGCCTGGGAAGCGCTGGGCAAGATCACCGGGCGCGACCACACCCACCTGGCCACGGGCCGTGAGCACGACAAGATCCGCTTTCGCGACATCCAGGCGCAGCCGCGCAAGATCATTTCGGCGCCCACCTGGTCGGGCCTGGAAAGCGAAGAGGTCAGCTACAACGCCGGCTACACCAACGTGCACGAGCTGATCCCATGGCGCACCCTTACCGGCCGCCAGCAGTTCTACCAGGACCACCGCTGGATGCTGGATTTCGGCGAAGGCCTGTGCGTGTACAAGCCCGCCATCGACACCAAGACCATCGCGCCGATGCTGGGCCGCTACCCCAACGGTGAAAAGGAACTGGTGCTCAATTGGCTGACGCCGCACCAGAAGTGGGGCATCCACAGCACCTATTCCGACAACCTGCGCATGCTGACCCTGAGCCGCGGCGGCCCCCACGTGTGGGTGTCCGAGACCGAGGCCAGGCAGGCCGGGCTGGTCGACAACGACTGGGTCGAGGTCTTCAACGTCAACGGCACGCTGACCGCCCGCGTGGTGGTCAGCCAGCGCGTGCCGGTGGGCATGTGCCTGATGTACCACGCCCAGGAAAAGATCGTGAACGTGCCCGGCGCGGAAACCAGCGGCAAGCGCGGCGGCATCCATAACTCGGTGACGCGCACGGTGCTCAAGCCCACGCACATGATCGGCGGCTACGCGCAGCAGGCCTACGGCTTCAATTACTACGGCACCGTGGGCGCCAACCGCGACGAATTCGTGGTGCTGCGCAAAATGAAGAAAGTGGACTGGCTGGAAGGCCCGCTGGTGGAAGACCCCGCCGCCGCAACGCAACTGGAAGAGAAGCAATCATGAGGATACGCGCCCAAATCGGCATGGTGCTGAACCTGGACAAGTGCATCGGCTGCCACACTTGCTCGGTCACCTGCAAGAACGTCTGGACCAGCCGCGACGGCGTCGAATACGCCTGGTTCAACAACGTTGAAACCAAGCCCGGCATCGGTTATCCCAAAGAATGGGAAAACCAGGAAAAGTGGAAGGGCGGCTGGAAGCGCACCGCGGCCGGCAAGCTGGAACCGCGCCAGGGCGGCAAGCTGCGCATCCTGGCGAACCTGTTCGCCAACCCCAACCTGCCGCAGATCGACGACTACTACGAACCCTTCACCTTCGACTACGAACACCTGAAGAACGCGCCCCTGTCGCAGACGCCGCCCACCGCGCGCCCGGTGTCGGTGCTGACCGGCAAGAAGATGGACAAGATCGTCTGGGGCCCGAACTGGGAAGACGACCTGGGCGGCGAATTCGCGTCGCGCAGCCGCGACGCGCTGTTCGAAGGCGTGCAGAAAGAGATGTACTCGACGTTCGAGAACACCTTCATGATGTACCTGCCGCGCCTGTGCGAACACTGCCTGAACCCGGCCTGTGTCGCCAGCTGCCCGTCGGGCTCGATCTACAAGCGCGAAGAAGACGGCATCGTGCTGGTCGACCAGGACAAGTGCCGCGGCTGGCGCATGTGCATTTCGGGCTGCCCGTACAAGAAGATCTACTACAACTGGCACAGCGGCAAGGCCGAGAAGTGCACCTTCTGCTACCCGCGCATCGAAGCCGGCCAGCCCACGGTGTGCTCGGAAACCTGCGTGGGCCGCATCCGCTACCTGGGCGTGCTGCTGTACGACGCCGACCAGATCGAACGCGCCGCCGCCGTGGGCGACGAGCAGGACCTGTATGAGTCGCAGCTGGGCCTGTTCCTGGACCCGCATTCGCCCGAGGTGATCGCCGCGGCGCGTGAACAGGGCATTCCCGAATCGTGGCTGGAGGCCGCGCGCCAGTCGCCGGTCTACAAGATGGCGGTGCAGTGGCGCGTCGCCTTCCCGCTGCATCCCGAATACCGCACCTTGCCCATGGTCTGGTACATCCCGCCGCTGTCGCCCATCCAGACAGCGGCCGAAGCGGGCCGGATGCCCCAGCGCACGCTGGGCAAGAGCGCGATGATTCCGGACGTGGCCAGCCTGCGCATTCCGGTGCGCTACCTGGCCAACCTGCTGACCGCCGGCAAGGAAGCGCCGGTGCTGCAGGCGCTGGAACGCATGCTGGCCATGCGCGCCTACAAACGGTCGGAAACCGTGCACGGCGAACGCGACACCGCGCTGCTGGAACAGGTAGGCCTGACGGACGCCACCGTGCAGGACATGTATCGCATCATGGCGATCGCCAACTACGAAGACCGCTTCGTCGTGCCCGGCAGCCACAAGGAAATCGTCGAAGACAGCTTCAACGAGAAGGGCAGCTGCGGCTTCACCTTCGGCAACGGCTGCTCGGGCGGGGTGTCGGAAGGCACGCTGTTCGGCCGCAAGCCCCAGGGCAGCGAGATATTCATCGAGATGCCCAAGTCGCGCAAGAAGGCCGCCGCGGCCTGACCCAGGAGAAACACCATGAACCTGTACCGCCTGCTTTCCGCGCTGCTCTGCTACCCCGAACAGGATCTGCTGGACGCCTTGTCCGAGGTCGAGGCGCAGCTTGCCGCCCACCCCGACGCCGAGGAAACCCTGCAACCCCTGGTCGGCTACCTGGCCAGCCATGACCTGATCGCCCTGCAGGAAAACTACGTCGCCACCTTCGACCGCAACCGCGCCCATTCGCTGCACCTGTTCGAACACGTGCACGGCGAAAGCCGCGACCGGGGCCAGGCCATGGTCGACCTGCTGGACACCTACCGCGGCCATGGCTTCGAGCCAGTGGTGTCCGAACTGCCGGACCACGTGCCGCTGTTCCTGGAGTTCCTGGGCGTCATCGACCCGGCCGTGGCGCAGGACCTGCTGGACGAAGCCATCCACGTGCTGGCGGCGGTGGGCGCGCGCCTGGCCCGCAGCGAAAGCCCCTACGCCAGCGTATTCGCCGTGCTGCGCGGCCTGTCGCGGGTGACGCCGCGCGAGCAGACCGCGCCGCCCGTGCGCGACATGGACGAGGCGATGGAAACCTTCGGCGCCGGCCCCGATGGCGTCGAGCCGCTCCTGCGGCCATTCTCGGGCGACGGCGCGCAGGCGGTGCGGTTCTATCCGCGCGCGCCCGCCGCCCATTGAATCCGCGTCTTTTCAGGACCCAAGCATCATGAATTCCCTGAATCAGTTCCTCTTCGGCATCTACCCCTACATCGCGCTGACGGTGTTCCTGCTCGGCAGCCTGGCGCGTTTCGAGCGCGAGCAATACACCTGGAAGACGGACAGCTCGCAACTGCTGCACCGCGGCCAGCTGCGGCTGGGCAATATCCTTTTCCACATCGGCATCCTGGGGCTGTTCTTCGGCCACCTGGCGGGCCTGTTGACCCCCGTGGCGGTGTGGGACTGGCTGGGCGTGTCGCACACGCTCAAGCAGACCGTGGCCATGGTGGCCGGCGGCGTCATGGGCGGGCTGTGCCTGATCGGCCTGTTGATCCTGATCCACCGCCGCCTGAGCGACCCGCGCATCCGCAAGACCACCCGCCCTGGCGACAGGCTGCTGTTGCTGTGGATCCTGGTCACGCTGCTGCTGGGGCTGTCGACCATCGCGCTGTCGGCCGGCCACATGGACGGCGAGATGATGGTGCGCCTGATGACCTGGGCGCAGCACATCGTGACCCTGCGTGGCGACGCCGCCAGCCACATCGCCGACGTGCCGCTGCTGTTCAAGGCGCATCTGTTCATGGGCCTGACGCTGTTCGTGATCTTTCCCTTCACCCGGCTGGTGCACGTCTGGAGCGGCTTTGCGTCGCTGGGCTACCTGGGCCGCGCCTGGCAACTGGTGCGTCCGCGCTGAGGCGCGTTTTCCAAGGAGCCGGACATGCCTGTGATCGTCAATGGCGTCGAACTGAACGACGCCGAGCTGGAACAAGAACTGCCGCGGCATGCGGATGCCGCCAACCCCATGCGCGCCGCCATCACGGCGCTGGTGCTGCGGCGGGTGCTGCTGGATGAAGCCGTGCGGCAGGGGGTGGAGCGCGCGCAGGGTGGGCAGGCGGATGCCGACCCCGACCCCGCAGGCGAGGACGAGGTCATCGGCGCCTTGCTGGACCGCCAGGCGCCGACGCCCGAGGCCGACGAGGCCGCCTGCCTGCGCTATTACCAGTCCAACCCCCAGCGCTTCGTGGTGGGCGAACTGATCGAGGCCGACCACATCCTGTTCCAGGTCACGCCGGGCGTGAACCTGGACATGCTGCGCGCCCATGCCGACGCGGTGCTGGCGGACCTGCTGGCCGACCCGTCGCGCTTTGCCGAGGTGGCGCGGCAGCAATCCAACTGTCCGTCGGCGGCGCTGGGCGGCAACCTGGGGCAGCTGGCGCGCGGCTACACGGTGCCTGAATTCGAAAAGGCGGTGTTCGCCTTGCCGGCCGGCGGCCTGTTGCCGCAGGTGCTGCAAACCCGCCATGGCCTGCATATCGTGCGGGTCACGCGGCGGGTGGAAGGGCGGCGGCTGCCCTTTGACGAGGTGCGCGCGCAGATCGCCGCGGCCTTGTCGGCGCTGAGCCGCGACACCGCCTGGCGCCAGTACGTGAAGCTGCTGGTCGAGCGCGCCGACGTGCGCGGCATCGACCTGGGCGGGGCAGAGGACGACCGGGTCTTCGGGAGCCCGTCATGAACCCGCCACCGGCAAGCGATCCTGCCGGCAAGGCCGCCGCCACGGGTCCGCTGGGCCTCATCGACGGGCATGGCCGCCGCATCGACTACCTGCGCGTATCGGTCACGGACCGCTGCGACCTGCGCTGCGGCTACTGCATGCCCAAGGGCTTCAAAGGCTTCGAGACGCCCGCCAACTGGCTGCGTCATGACGAAATGGCCAGGCTGGTGGGCCTGTTCGCCGGCCTGGGGGTCAGCAAAGTGCGCCTGACTGGCGGCGAGCCCTTGCTGCGCCGCGGCGTGGCGGACCTGGCGGGCGCCATTGCCGCGCTGGCCGGCGTCGTGGACCTGTCGGTGTCCACCAACGGCACCCGACTGGCCCGCCATGCCCGGGCGCTGCGCGCCGCCGGGGTCCGCCGGCTCAACATCAGCCTGGATACCCTGGACGCCGCCGAATTCACCCGCATCACCGGCCGCGATTGCCTGGACGCGGTGCTGTCCGGCCTGAAGGCGGCGCGGGACGCGGGTTTTGCGCCGATCAAGCTCAATAGCGTGGTGCATGCCGCCACGCCCGAGGCCGACGTGCGCCGGCTGCTGGGCTACGCGCTGGCGCAGGGCTTCATCCTGCGCCTGATCGAGCCCATGCCGATGGGCGACTGCGGCCGCCGTTACGCCCATGCCGACCTGGGCGCCCTGGGCGCGCGGCTGGCGGCCGACCATGGCCTGGTGCCGGCGCTGGCCGGGCAGGGCGCGGGCCCGGCGCGCTACTGGACGGCGGGCGCCGGGGCGCCGGCGCTG
Organism: Achromobacter sp. 1014246743; assembly: GCF_059760725.1. Lineage (NCBI taxonomy): Bacteria > Pseudomonadati > Pseudomonadota > Betaproteobacteria > Burkholderiales > Alcaligenaceae > Achromobacter > Achromobacter sp. 1014246743. The sequence continues at coordinate 12,672 of NZ_JCBANA010000089.1, read as the reverse complement.
GGTGTCATCACGCCGCTGTCGCGGCACTTCTGCGCGACCTGCAACCGCGTCCGCCTGGGCGTGGACGGCACCCTGTACCTGTGCCTGGGCCAGGAAGACCAGGTGCCGCTGGGACGATTGCTGCGCGCCGGGGCCAGCGACGCCGCGTTGCAGCAGGCGATCCGCGCCGGCATCGCCGCCAAGCCGGAAAGGCACGAGTTCACCACCCGGCCCGAACGCATCGTGCGCTTCATGTCGCAGACGGGGGGGTAAAGCATGGGCCAACGCATGGGCGACATCGAACGGTTGGTCGATGGCTTTCAGCGCTTCCAGCATCAATACTACGAGGCCACCCCGTCGCTGTACCGCAACCTGCGCGATGGCCAGCACCCCAGCACCTTGCTGGTGGGCTGTTGCGATTCGCGGGTGGACCCGGCCATGCTGCTGGGCTGCGATCCGGGCGACATCTTCACCGTGCGCAACGTGGCCAACCTGGTGCCGCCGGCCGACCGCGACCAGGGCCACCATGGCGTGCTGGCCGCGATCCAGTTCGCCGTCGAGCAGCTGGCGGTCAGCCGGATCATCGTGCTGGGCCATGCGCAGTGCGGCGGCATCCGCGCGCTGATGGACCGGCCCGCCCGCAGCGACGGCGACCCCGACTACCTGAACCGCTGGATGGACATCGCCGAACCGGCCCGCCAGCGCGTGCTGAGCCAGATGCCCGAGGCGTCCCGCGACGAGCGGCGGCGGGCCTGCGAGCAGGCGTCCATCCTGATCTCGCTGCGCAACCTGGAAGCCCTGCCCTGCGTGGGGCGGCGTGTCGCGGCGGGCGGCCTGACCCTGCACGGCTGGTATTTCGACCTGGTGGCGGGGGCTTTGCTGGCATACTCGGCGCGGGCGGACGCGTTCCTGCCCATCGTGTGTCCTTTGTTCACGGAGCCAGCATGACCCCCGTATTCGGCATCGCCGGCCGCTCCGGCAGCGGCAAGACCACCCTGATCGAAGCCATGCTGCCCCTCCTGGGCGCGGCCGGGCTGGCGGTCAGCGTCATCAAGCACAGCCACCACGATTTCCAGATGGAGCCGCCCGGCAAGGACAGCGCGCGTTTTCGCCAGGCCGGGGCGCGCGAGGTGATGGTGGCGTCGCCGTTTCGCTACGCCATCGTGCACGAGCTGCGCGATGCCCCGGAACCGTCGCTGACAGAGCAGGTGGCGCGGCTGGCGCCCGCCGACCTGGTGCTGGTCGAAGGCTTCAAGCACGCGGACATTCCGCGCATCGAGGTCTACCGGCCGGCGTTGGGCAAGCCGCCGCTGCACGTGGACGATTCCCGCTTCCTGGCGGTGGTGACCGACGCGGTGCTGGACACGCGCTTGCCGTGCCTGCCGCTGAATGATCCGGCCGCGGTGGCCGCCTTCATCCGGCGCACGGTCGGGTGTGACTGAACTACACTGATCTTCCGCGATTTTCATTCAAAGCCCCCGCAAGTCCCGCCGCCATGCCCCTGTCTGTTCCCCCCGCCGATGCCGACGGCCTGCCGTCGTCGCGGCATCGCCTGTCCACCCGCATCATCGCCAGTTCGCTGGTGGCGCTGATCGTGGTGCTCAGCATGGTCAGCTGGACGCTGTGGCTGTCGTGGCAGCTGGAAGGCGCGGGCGCCGCCATCAACGACACCGGCAGCCTGCGCATGCGCGCCAACCGGGTGGCGGTGGAACTGATGCGGCCCCAGGCCGGCCGCCAGGTCCGCACCGACGAACAGCTGCGCCTGATGGACGACACCATCGCCCGGCTGGCGCGCGGCAACCCGGCGCGGCCGCTGTTCATTCCGAACGATCCGGCCATCCGCGAGCAATGGCTGGGCGTGGCCGACTATTGGCGCCGCATCATGCGGCCGGCGGCGGTGCGCGCCATCGAACGCGAAGACGCTGCCGAGTACCTGGAAACGCTGCCCGATTTCGTGGCCCGGGCCGATGCCCTGGTGCGCATGATCGAGCAGGACAACGCTGGCAAGACCACGTCGCTGCGGCTGTCGCAGGGCGTGCTGGCGGCGATTGCCAGCGCCGGCACCCTGGCCATGATCTACCTGCTGTACCTGTGGATCATCTCGCCCGTGCTGCGTCTGCGCGACGGGCTGCAACGCATGGCGGCGCGCGAATTCAGCACCCGCCTGCCGGTCGAAAGCCGCGATGAATTCGGCGTGTTGGCGCGCGGCTTCAACCGCATGGCCGATGAGTTGCAGGGCCTGTACACGGGGCTGGAGCAGCGGGTGGGCGAAAAGACCGCCCAGCTGGCCGCGCAGAACCGCGACATCGGCGCGCTGTACGACATGGCCGCCTTTCTGAACCAGCCCAACGAGATCGAGGCCATGTGCCAGGGGTTTCTGCGCCGGGTGATGCTGCAGTTCGATGCCGAAGGCGGCAGCATCCGCGCGCTGGACCCGGACAACGACACGCTCAACCTGGTGGTGTCGGTGGGCTTGTCCGAAGACCTGGTCGAATCCGAACACTGCATGCGGGTCGACGATTGCTACTGTGGCGTGGCCACGCGCCAGGCCGGCGTGATCGTCATTCAGGACCTGCGCCAGGCGCCGGCGCCGCAGGACCTGAACTGCCAGCGCGACGGCTTTGCCAGCGTGGCGGTGTTTCGCATCGTGACGCGCGACGAGGTGCTGGGGTCGTATTCGCTGCATTTTCGCAGCCCGCGCCAATTGGCCCCGTCCGAATCGCAGCTGCTGGAAACCCTGGGCCAGCACCTGGGCGTGGCGCTGGACAACCGCCGCCTCTCCGCCCAGGCGCGCCAGCTGGCCGTGGTGCAAGAGCGCGGGCTGGTGGCGCAAGGCCTGCACGACAGCCTGGCGCAGGGGCTGAACTTCCTGAACCTGCAACTGCAACTGCTGGACGCGGCGGTCAAGCGCGGCGACCAGGCCGAAATCGACGAGATCCTGCCGCTGCTGCGCACCGCCGTGGACGAAAGCTACCAGGACGTGCGCGAGCTGTTGAACAACTTCCGCAGCAAGCTGGGCCAGGGCGACCTGCGCGATGCCATGCAGGACACGGTGGAACGCTTTCGGCGACAGACCGGCCTGCCCATCACGCTGGCGTTCGAGCAGGGCGAGGGCGCGCCGCTGCCGCCCGAGCAGCAGTTGCAGGTGCTGTTCATCCTGCAGGAAGCCCTGTCCAACGTGCGCAAGCATTCCGAGGCCGACCGGGTCGAGATTCGCGTGCGCAACGCACGCGATTTCAGCCTGGACATCATCGACAATGGCCAGGGCTACGACCCGGCCGAAGTGGCGCGCCGCGGCGAGGCCCACGTGGGCCTGCACATCATGCGCGAACGCGCCGCGCGCATGCACGCCACGATTAAAATGCAGTCCCGTCCCGGCCACGGCACGCACATCGCGCTGCTGCTGCCCGGCGCCGAACGCCAGGCCGCCTGACCCCATCAAGACCATGCCCATCCGTATCCTGCTCGTCGACGACCACACCCTGTTCCGTTCGGGAATGCGCCTGCTGTTGCAGCGCCAGCCCGATTTCGAGGTCGTGGCCGAGGCCGGCGACGGCGTCGAAGGCGTCAAGCGCGCCAAGGAATTGCAGCCCGACGTGGTGCTGCTGGACCTGAACATGCCCGGCCTGTCGGGCCTGGAAACGCTGCAGCTCCTGACGCAGGACGTGCCGTCCAGCGCGGTCATCATCCTGACCGTGTCCGAAGAAGCCGACGAGCTGGGCCAGGCGCTGCGCGATGGTGCCCGCGGCTACCTGCTCAAGAACATCGACGCCGACGTGCTGACGTCGGCCGTGCGCCGCGCGGCCGGCGGCGAACCGGTCATCGCCGAAAGCATGACGGCCAAGCTGGTGGAACAATTCCGCGGCCAGGCCAATCTGGCGGCCCAGGGGGCGGGCGGGCAGGCCGAGCGCCACCGCCTGACGGCACGCGAACGCCAGATCGTGCAGTGCCTGGCGCGCGGCGCCAGCAACAAGGTCATTGCGCGCGAACTCGATGTCAGCGAAAGCACCGTCAAGATCCACGTGCAGAACGTGCTGAAAAAGCTCAACCTGACCAGCCGGGTGCAGGTGGCCGTGTACGCGGTCGAGCACGGCCTGCATGGCGACGACCCGGCCTGAGCCGGGGCCGACCATGGGTGGCTGAGCGCCGCCGCCGCCCGGCCCTTTGATCTGCGACAAGGCCTTGCCGCCGGCCGGCCCCTAGACTGGCCGGCATGCATACCCGAACCTCTCCGTTGGAACTCGTGGCGCCCGCCGGCAGCCTGGCCGCGCTGAAGGCGGCGATCGAGGCAGGCGCCGACACCGTCTACCTGGGCCTGAAGAACGCCACCAACGCCCGCAACTTCGCCGGGCTCAATTTCACCGAAAGCGATATCCGCGCCGGCGTCGCCCTGGCTCACGCCAAGGGGCGGCAGGTGCTGTTCGCCATCAATACCTTCGTGCAACCCGGCCGCGGCCACGAATGGCGCGAGGCGGTCGATGCCGCCCATGCGCTGGGCGCCGACGCCGTCATCATGGCCGACGCCGGCTTGCTGGGCTATGCCCGCGACCGCTATCCCGACCTGCGGCTGCATCTGTCGGTGCAGGGCTCGGCCACGCACGCCGACGCCATCGAACTGATGAAAGAGCAGTTCGGCATCCGCCGCGTGGTGCTGCCACGAGTCTTGACCCTGGCCGAGATCGCGCGCATCTGCGCCAACGTCAGTGTCGAGGTGGAAGTCTTCGGCTTCGGCAGCCTGTGCGTCATGGCCGAAGGGCGCTGCCTGCTGTCGTCCTATGCCACCGGCGATTCGCCCAACAACAAGGGCGTCTGTTCGCCGGCCGGCGCGGTGCGCTGGGTCGAGCAGGACGGCCGCCTGGATGCGCGCCTGAACGGCATCCTGATCGACCGTTATGAGCCCGGCGAGCCTGCCGCGTACCCGACGTTGTGCAAGGGCCGCTTCGAGGTCGACGGCCATGCCGACCACGCGCTGGAAGAACCCACCAGCCTGAACGCCATTGGTCTGTTGCCCAAGCTGGCCGAAATGGGCGTGTCGGCCGTGAAGATAGAAGGGCGCCAGCGCAGCCCCGCCTATGTCACGCAGGTGGTGTCCACGCTGCGCGCGGCGCTGGACAGCGCCCATGCCGATCCCAATCGCTATTCCCCGCGCCCCGACTGGAACGCCATGCTGGCGCGCCATGCCGAGGGTTCCCAAGTCACGCAAGGCGCATTCGAACGTCCATGGAAATGAAACCCAAGGCTTTTCGCATTTCGGCGGGTCCGCTGCTGTATTACTGGCCGCGTGCGCGCACGCTGGAATTCTATGCGGCGCTGGCCGACAGCCCCGTCGACATCCTCTACGTGGGAGAAACCGTCTGTAGCCGACGCCACGAACTGCGCGCCGACGACTGGCTGGACCTTGCCCGCGACCTGCGCGCCGCCGGCAAGGACGTGGTGCTGTCGGCCCGCACGCTGATCGAAACCGGCGCCGAGGCGTCGGCGTTACGGCGCCTGTGCGAGCAGGATGACTACATGGTGGAAGCCGGCGAGGTCGGCGCGTTGCGCCATCTGGGCGGGCGGCCGTTCGTGGCCGGCCCGCACATGAACGCGTACCACGGTGGCACGCTGGAATGGCTGGCCGCACGGGGCGCGGCGCGCTTCGTGGCGCCGCTGGAAATGCATGTGAACGCGCTGGCCCGGCTGCTGGCCGAGCGGCCGGCGGGCTTGCAGGCCGAAGTCATGGTGTGGGGCCGCATGGCGCTGGCGTTTTCGGCGCGTTGCTTCACCGCGCGCCACTTTCGCCTGAAGAAGGACGATTGCGGATTCCGCTGCATCGAGCATCCCGACGGCCTGGACATGCGCACCCGGGAATCGCGCGAATTCCTGGCGATCAACGGCATCCAGGTGCAGTCGGCCGCGTGCCTGGACCTATTGGACCAGGCGGCCTACCTGGCGGACCTGGGCGCACAGGTGCTGCGCGTCAGCCCGCAATCGAGCGGCACGTTGGAAGCCATCGCCGCGTTGGACGCCGTACGCCAAGGCCGGGCGCAGGACGAGGTTGCCCCGCCCGCCGGCATCGGCCGCTGCAACGGCTATTTCCATGGGCAATCGGGCATCGCCTGGCAGGAGCGCGCATGAGCCACACTGCCTTCACCTTGTCGTCCGTGGTGGCGCGTCTGGGCCGCCGCGTGCCGGCGCCGCTGGCCTCGCTGCATTGCGTGGCCGGGCTGGAATTGGCGCGGCGCCTGAAATGGCTGGCGCCGCCGCCGGAATTGGACGGCCGCAGTTTTGCCATCACGGTCGAAGACCTGGGCCTGCGCAGCAGTTTCGCGGTGCGCGGCGGCGCCTTCCGCCCGCGCTGGGAAGGGTCTGCCTGCGAGCTGGAGCTGGGGGCGCGTCTGGCCGACCTGCTGGCGCTGATGCGCGCCGAGACCGACGCCGATACGCTGTTCTTCCAGCGCCGGCTGCGCATTTCGGGCGATACCGAACTGGGGCTGATCGTGAAGAACTGGCTGGATGCCGCGCCGCGCCCCGCCTGGCTGCAACGCCTGGCGGCGGTGCGGTAGGCGGGCTCAGCCCCGCCGGCCTTCCATCGCCCGCGCCACGCGCGACAACGCCAGGCTGGCCGCGAAATACAGCAGCGCTACCGCAAGGTAGACCTCGACGTGATAGGGCCGCCAGTCGGTGCCCGCGACCACCGACTTGGCCGCGCCCAGCACGTCGAACACGCCGATGATGCTGACCAGCGACGTATCTTTGACGGCGCCGACGAACACGCCCAGCGCGGCGGGCGCGGCAATGCGGCGCGCCTGCGGCCAGATCACCGTCCAGTACGCCACGGCGGGGCGCATGCCCAGCGCGCGCGCCGCCATCATCTGACCCGCGGGAATGGCCTGCAAGGCGCCGCGCAGCACCTCGGCCAGCAGGCAGGCGGTGTGCAGCGTCAGCGCCGCCAGCGCCATGCTGAACTTGGACACGCCGCCGCCCAGGAGCAGCGGCAGCACGAAAGAGGCGAACAGCAATTGCGTCACCAGCGGCACGCCGCGCACGGCCTCGATCAGCGCCGCCGCCGCCAGCGAGCCGCCGCGGCTGCCCGAGCGGCGCAGCAGCGCCAGTCCGAACGCCAATGGCACCGCCGCCACCAGCGCCGAGATCGCCAGGATCAGCGTCACCAGCAGGCCGCCCCAGCGCAGCGGGCCGATGGCCGCGCCCCAGGGGCCTGCGGCCAGCGCGGCCACGGTCACGGCCAGCGCCAGCGCAATCAGCGCCAGGCGCACGCGCGCCGGCAGGCGGCCAGCGCCCAGCGCTACCGCTACGCCGGCCAGCAGCGCGGCGCAAGCTACCAGGGCCTGGGGCCGGTCCTCTGGCGCCATGGCGCCGAACAGCAGCAGCGGCACGTTGTCGGTCACGGCGGCCCAGCAGGCACCGGCGGCCGCGGCGCACTCGGCCGGTGTGCCTTGCCACACCGCGCGCAGCACGGCCCAATCCAGTACAGCCCAGGCAGCGGTGGCCAGCAGCATGGCCACCACGGCCGATCCCAGCCAACGGCGCCAGGGGGTTGCACGGCGCGCGTCCCCGCCCAGGAGCGGCAGGCCCGGCCGGTCACCCAGGCGGGCGCCGTGGCTGTCGCCGGGGCCGTGGCGCGCATGGCGCGCGTTCCAGGCGGACAAGGCGCCGCCCAGCGCCAGCGCCAGGCCCAGGTACACGGCGACCGCCAGGGCAATGCCTTCCAGCGCCAGCCCGGTCTGCGTGATGGCGGTGTTGATGACGGCCATCAGTTCCTGGTAGCCGATGGCAATCGCCAGCGTGCTGTTCTTGACCAGCGCCAGGCACTGGTTGGCGTACGGCGGCAGGGCGACGCGCGCGGCATAGGGCGCGATCACCCGGCGCAACACGCTGGCCGGCGTCAGGGCCATGGCCTGGCCGGCTTCCACCAGGCCGACCGGCACCGCGCGCACCGCGGCGCGCACGATGTCGGCGATGTACGCGGCATGGAAGACGATCAGGCCGATGGCCAGCGCCGCGAATTCGATGCTGGGCTGCCAGCCGCCTTGCAGGCCCAGGCCGCGCCTGACGGGCAGATCGATCGTCAAGGGGGGCAGCAGTGTCCAGGCCAGCAGGACCAGCGCCAGCGGCAGCAGCCACGTGGCGCCTTGGGCGAGCCGGCTTGAGCGGGATCCGATCCCGCGGCCCCACCGTCGATGCGCCAGCCAGCCGATCAGCAAAGCGCCCACCGCCGCCAGGGCATACGGCAGCCAACCGTGCAGGGCAGGCAGCGCCAGTCCCCGATTGGACAGCAGCACCGACGGCAGCGGCTGCCACGCCTGACGCGCATCCGGCAGGCGCAGCAGCAGGCCATACCAGACGAACAGTTGCAGCAGCACCGGCGTATTGCGCAGCGGCGCGATGATGGCCGCGGCGGTGCGCGCGGCCAGTGGCTGCGACGACAGGCGCAGCAGCCCCAGCCCGATCCCCAGCAGCGTCGCGATGGGGATGGCGACCCACGCCACCGTCAGCGTATTGACCAGCCCCGCGGCAATCGACATCCAGTACGGATCTTCAGGCGTGACCGGCAGCAGGCTTTCCGAAATGCGAAAGCCCGCCGGCTGGAACAGGAAGCCGAAGCCGCCGCGGATGCCGCGCGCCGCCTGCACGGATTCGATGTGCAGGATCAGTATGGCGGCCATGCCCCCCAGCGCCAGGGTCCAGGCCAGGGCGGGCAGCCAGCGCCGCAGGGCGGGGCTCCCGGGCAGGGCAAGGGTGGCGATCATGTCATTGGAACGGCGGCGAATACAGCAGCCCGCCCTTGTTCCACTGCGCGTTCAGGCCGCGCTCCAGCTTGAGCGGCGTGGCCGCGCCCAGGTTGCGGTCCCACACTTCACCGTAGTTGCCGACCGCCTTGATGACGTGGCGGGCCCAGCCTTCGTCCAGGCCGAAGCTCTTGCCGATGCCCGGGTCCAGGCCCAGCAGACGGCGCACCTGGGCATCGGTGCTCTGCGCCTGGCTGTCGACGTTTTTGGATGTGATGCCCAGTTCCTCGGCGGCCACCAGCGCGTTCACCGTCCAGCGCACGATCGCGGTCCAGTTCGGGTCGTCCTGGCGCACGAAGGGGCCCAGCGGCGACTTGTTGATGCGTTCGGGCAGGATGACGAAGTCGTCCGGATTGGCGGCGCGCGCGGCGCGGCTGGCGGCCAGCGTGGACGCATCCGACAGGTAGACGTCGCAGCGGCCGGCGTAGAAGGCCTGCTCCAGTTCCACCAGGTTCTCGATCACCACGGGGCGATAGGTGAGCTTGTTCTTCTTGAAGTAGTCGACCAGGTTCTGCTCGTTGACGGTGCCCGGCTGCACGCAGACCTGCGCGCCGTCCAGCTCGGTGGCGCTTTTCACGCCCAGCTTGCGCGGCACCAGGAAGCCCTGGCCGTCGTAGAACACGATGCCGGCGGACACGATGCCCAGCCCGGCGTCGCGGCCCGAGGTGATGGTGGTGTTGCGGTTCAGCACGTCGATCTCGCCGCCTTGCAGGGCGGGAAAGCGCTGCTGCGAACTGAGCGGCACGAAGCGGGTCTTTTCGGGATCGCCGAGCACGGCGGCAGCCAGCGCGCGGCACAGGTCGGCATCCAGGCCCGTCCAGCGGCCCTGCTTGTCGGCAATGGACAGGCCCGCCGAGCCCTGGCTCACGCCGCACACCAGTTCGCCGCGCTTCTTGATGGCGTCGACCGTGACGCCTGCCGTGGATGCGCCGGCATAAGCCAGCGCCGCCGCCACGCCGGCGGTCTTGAGTATAGAGATCAACCGCATGCCGTTCCCGTATTCGTTGTATGCAAGAAAGGCATGAATTCTAGGGTGGCGCACCCGTGCGGCGAGCGACTATATGGTCATATGGTTATGAGAACTTAGCCTTATCCAGATTCGCGTCATATACCTAGAATCCGTCCATACCAAGTTGCACGGACGAAGAAGGTCGCGCATGAGCTGGCAGGACGAATTCAGGCAGTTGTTTCCCATCACACGCGACAAGGCCTACGCCAACATCGCCTACACCAGCCCCTTGGCGCCCAAGGTGGCCGCTGCGGTGGCGGACTTCTTTGACGGCATCACGCATGCCCGCAGCGACAAGCCGCAATGGCTGCGCGACGCGGCAGCCTTGCGCCCGCGCCTGGCCCGCCTGATCGGCGGCGACGCGCGCCGCGTGGCCTTTATGAAGAACACCACCGAAGGCCTGAACACCGTGGCGCAAGGCCTGGCCTGGCAAGAGGGCGACAATCTCATCGTCGACGACCAGGAACATCCCACCAACGCCTTGCCGTGGCTCAACCTGCGCCGTCGCGGCGTGCAGGTGCGCGTGCCGCCGTCGCGCGCCGGCCGCTATACGGTGGATGACCTGTGGCAGCACGTCGACGCGCGCACGCGCCTGATCGCCGTGTCGTGGGTGCAGTACGGCACGGGCCTGCGCACCGATATCGCCGAACTGGGCCGACGCTGCGCCGAACGCGGCATCTGGCTGGTGGTCGACGGCATCCAGGGCGCGGGCCTGCTGCGCGCCCAGGTCGACGCCTGGGGCGTGGATGCTTTCGCCTGCGGCTCGCACAAGGGCTTGCTGGGGCCGTTGGGCGTGGGCTTTCTGCACGTGTCGCCGCGCTTGCTGCAGGCGCTGGACCCGCTCTATATCGGCCCGTCCGAAGTGACCACGCTGGGCAAGGCCGGCCTGCAATGGCAGGTGGCCGTGTCGGACGCGGGCGATGCCCGCCGCCTGGAATCGGGCAACCTGAACTATCCCGGTATCGCCGGCCTGGCCGGCGCGCTGGATCTCATTGAATGGGCGCAGCCCGAACGCATCGAACCGTGGGTGATGGAACTGTCCACGGCATTGAGCGATGGTTTACGCGCACTGGGGCTGCAGGTAGTATCCCCAGCCGACGACGCCTTGCGCAGCACCACCACGGCCGTACGCGTGGCCGATCCGGCCGCCGCGCTGGCGCACCTGGCCCGCGAGGGTGTGGTGGCCAGCATTGTCGAGTATGGTTACCTGCGCCTGTCCGTCGGCGCCTACAACAATCACGGGGACATCGAACGCATCCTGCGCGCCGCGCGCGGGTTCGCCGCCTGATCCCCCCACCATTACGCATCTCAAGGAGAGACACATGACTGAAGCGAAAAAGCCCGACTGGCGGCTGGAAACCATTGCCGTGCACGGCGGCTATCGTCCCGACCCGACCACGCGCGCCGTGGCCGTGCCGATCTACCAGACCGTGGCGTATGCCTTTGACGACACGCAACATGGCGCGGACCTGTTCGACCTGAAGGTCGCGGGCAACATCTACACCCGCATCATGAACCCGACCACCGACGTGCTGGAACAGCGCGTGGCGGCCCTGGAAGGCGGCATCGCCGCGCTGGCGCTGGCCTCGGGCCAGGCCGCGGTCACCTACGCCATCCTGACCATCGCCGAAGCCGGCGACAACATCGTCTCGTCCAGCACGCTGTACGGCGGCACCTACAACCTGTTCGCGCACACGCTGCCGCAATACGGCATCACCACGCGCTTTGCCAACCCCAGCGACCTGGCCGCCTTCGAAGCGCAGATCGACGACCGCACCAAGGCCATCTTCGCCGAGTCCGTCGGCAACCCGCTGGGCAACATCACCGACATCGCCGCGCTGGCCGAACTGGCCCACCGCCACGGCCTGCCGCTGATCGTCGACAACACCGTGCCGTCGCCGTACCTGCTGCGCCCCATCGAGCACGGCGCCGACATCGTGGTGCAGTCGCTGACCAAGTACCTGGGCGGCCACGGCACCAGCCTGGGCGGCGCCATCATCGATTCGGGCAAGTTCCCCTGGGCCGAGCACAAGGCCCGCTTCAAGCGCCTGAACGAACCCGACGTCAGCTACCACGGCGTGGTCTACACCGAAGCCTTCGGCCCGGCCGCCTACATCGGCCGCGCCCGCGTGGTGCCGCTGCGCAACACGGGTGCGGCGATCTCGCCGTTCAACTCGTTCCAGATCCTGCAAGGCATCGAAACGCTGGCGCTGCGCGTGGACCGCATCGTGGAAAATGCCGTCAAGGTGGCGCGCTACCTGCGCGAACACGCCAAGGTCGAATGGGTCAACTACGCCGGCCTGCCGGACCATCCCGACCACGCGCTGGTGCAGAAGTACCTGGGCGGCAAGGCCCCGGGCCTGTTCACGTTCGGCGTGAAGGGCGGCCGCGAAGCCGGCGCGCGCTTCCAAGACGCGCTGCAACTGTTTACCCGCCTGGTCAACATCGGCGACGCCAAGTCGCTGGCGACGCACCCGGCGTCCACCACCCACCGCCAGTTGAACCCCGAAGAGCTGCAAAAGGCCGGCGTGCGCGAAGAAACCGTGCGCCTGTCCATCGGCATCGAGCACATCGACGACCTGCTGGCCGATCTGGACCAGGCCCTGGCCAAGGTGTGAACGGCATGACGATGATGCACCGCAGAACCCTGTTGAAGCTGGCCGCGGGCCTGCCCGCGCTGGCGGCGGCCCCGGCCATCGCGGCCCAGCCGCAAGCCGCCCGCGCCAAGACCTACGTGCTGGCGCACGGCTCGTGGCACGGCGGCTGGTGCTGGCGGCCCGTGGGCCCCCCGCCGCCGGGCCCCCGCCCCCCCCCCTCTTGCCCCCCCCTTCCCCGCGCGGGGGGCCCGCCGCGCCCCCTGGAGCCCGGCCCCCACATCAACACCCTCGTCGAAGA
>NZ_JCBANA010000088.1:0-25724 GCF_059760725.1 Achromobacter sp. 1014246743 | reverse complement strand
ACATCGAGACCATCCGCAAGGACGTCGGCATGGTGTTCCAGCACTTCAACCTGTTCCCGCACCTGACGGTGCTGGAAAACCTGACGCTGGGCCCCATGTGGGTGCTGAAAAAGCCGCGTGCCGAAGCAGAAGCCACGGCCATGAAGTACCTGGAGCGCGTGCGCATTCCGGACCAGGCCAAGAAATTCCCCGGCCAGTTGTCCGGCGGCCAGCAGCAGCGCGTGGCGATTGCCCGGTCGCTGTGCATGAGCCCCAAGATCATGCTGTTCGATGAGCCCACCTCGGCCCTGGACCCGGAAATGGTCAAGGAAGTGCTGGACGTGATGGTCAACCTGGCCCAGGAAAGCGGCATGACGATGCTGTGCGTGACCCACGAAATGGGCTTTGCGCGCAAGGTCGCCAACCGCGTCATCTTCATGGACCGCGGCGAGATCATCGAGCAGAACAGCCCGGACGAGTTCTTCGACAATCCGCAGAACGAACGCACCAAGCTGTTCCTGAGCCAGATTTTGCATTGATCTGAATCGCGGGCGCAGCACCGTCGACCCAAGGCCGCCTTGCTCTGAAGGCGGCTTTTCTTTTGGGCGAGACCTTTTCGACGCCCTTCCCCGTGATCGTCAGGACCTGCGGATCAAATCGGTGCTCCGGTTCGACCAGCCCAAGCGCCACACCCTGGCCGATCAATTCCCGCCCGCGCCTTAACAAGATCTTGAGACTCGCCTACCTAGAATCGCCAACGATTCTCATTGGCACTTCTCTTGGAACTTCTCATGGCGCAGTCCTTCTCCCCTCCCCGCGGCGCGTTCGCGCTCAAAACCCTGGGCCTCGCGCTGGGCGCCGCCGCCAGCGCCCAGGCCCAGCCGGCCGACACCGCCGTGCAGCTGGCCCCTGTCACCGTGCAAGGCGACGCCCCGCCCTACAAGGCCGACCGCGTCCAGTCCGGCAAATTCACCGAACCGCTGCTCGACACCCCGCAAAGCATCACCGTCGTGCCCCGCGCCGTGCTGGAAGAGCAGCAGGCCCAGAGCCTGCAGGACGTGCTGCGCAACGTGCCCGGCATCACCTTCAGTTCCGGCGAAGGCAACCTGGGCTGGGGCGACATGTTCACCATCCGCGGGTTCTCGGCCGAACAAAGCATCACCGTCGACGGCATCCGCGACGCCGGCCTGTCCAGCCGCACCGACATCTTCAACCTGGAACAGGCCGAAGTCTTCAAAGGCACCGGGTCGATTGAATCCGGCGTGTCCGCCGTGGGCGGCAGCGTCAACCTGGCCAGCAAAGAAGCCCGCCTGGGCTCGTTCTACAAGGCGTCCGGCGGCCTGGGCACCGACCACTACCGCCGCATCACCGCGGACCTGAACCAGGAACTGACCGACAGCTCGGCCCTGCGCATCAACCTGATGCGCCACCACAACGGCGTGGCTGAGCGCGACGTCACCGAGTTCGACCGTTCCGGCATCGCCGCATCGCTGGCCATGGGCCTGGGCACGCCCACCCGCGTCACCTTCAACTACCTGCACCAGGAAGACAACAACATCCCCGACGGCGGCGTGCCCATCCAGCGCGGCACCGGCGGCCAGCGCATGCCCAACGTTGCGCGCAACGCCTGGTATGGCGATCCGTCGCGCTACACCGAGCAGACCCGCACCGACCAGGCTACCCTGAAAGTCGAACACGACTTCAACAAGGGCGTGCGCCTGTCCAACATCAGCCGCTGGCAACAGACCGACCGCATCGGCGTCCTGTCGCCCGCGCGTTTCAACAGCCCCTCGCGCACGTCCTACGGCTATGTCGGCGCCGGCCCCCTGGTCACCAGCGCCGACGGCATTGCGTCCTACAGCGGCTACACCGCGCAAGGCAACCCCAGCCCCTACGCCCAACTGCGCGGCAACGACTTCGGCACCTCCAAGCGCTACACCATCCTGGCCAACCAGAGCAACCTGAACCTGGACTTCAAGACGGGCGGCATCAAGCACCAGGTCGTTACCGGCATCGAGTTCTACCAGGAAACCTACGGCGACCACGAACGCACCATCAAGGCCCCGTCCACCAACCCCACCATCGACCTGCGCAACACCGGCGGCGTCGACATGGGCGGTGTCGACACCGTCAAGGGCAACAGCGGCAACGAAGCCCGCGTCTTCAACACCGGCCTGTACGTCGCCGACACCCTCACCCTGACGCCCCAATGGCTGGTGCAAGGCGCGCTGCGCTATGACCGCTACCGCGTCACCCAGGTATCCGGATCGGCCGGCAACCACACCACCAACCGCATCGAAGACGGCGCCTGGAGCGGCCGCGTCGGCCTGACCTACAAGCCCGTCGAACAAGCCAGCCTCTACGCCGCCTACAGCCAGGCCGCCCAACCGTCCGCCCTGGGCGCCTCCACCAACAACAACATCTACGGCGCCACCGGCGGCGACACCTACAAACCCGCCGTCTCCAAGACCTGGGAACTGGGCGCCAAATGGGACACCGCCGGCGGCGACCTGTCGCTGACCAGCGCCCTGTTTCGTACCGAACTGTCCGATTCCTGGGAATACGGCGACGACGCCACCGACGTCGTGCGCGCCCTGCCCGCCAAGCGCGTCGACGGCATCGAACTGGGCCTGTCCGGCAACATCACCCCGCGCTGGTCGGCATTTGCAGGCGTCAGCGCCATGAAAAGCCGCATCACCAAAGGCGCCAACAGCGGCGAAGAAGCCAAGAACGTCCCCGACCTGACTTTCAATCTATGGACCACCTACGCCGCCACCGACCGCCTGTCGCTCAGCTACGGTGCGCAATACGTCGGCAAGCGCCGCTACACCGACAACAAATACGTAGGCGGCAAGAACAACAACAGCGCCACCGTCTCCGGGCCGTCGGGCACGCATCCGATCTGGGTTCGAGATGATGAAAAAGCGCCGTCCTACTGGCTGCATTCCGTGGCGGCGCGCTATCGCGTGGACAAGGCGCTGACCGTGGGGATGAACGTCGAGAACCTGTTCAATAAGTTCTATTACAGCCGGGTAGGTGCTTCGCTGGATGGGTTCCAGCTGTATGGGGTGCCGGGGGCTGGGCGGACGGTGACGTTTACGGCGGAGTTGTCGTTTTAGAGACCTTCTGGAAATTAAGAATCTTCCAATTCTCTTTTGAGTCCGGAATGCGTAGCTTACGGTATATTCCAGAGAAATATCGCACAAGGACATCATGAAGGGTCGAACATTTCCTTGAAACAGATGAAGGAAAGTTATGCAAGCTGCTTATTGGAAAGAGACATATCGGCTAATGCAAGAACTCTTGCGCGGCATTCAGCATGAATCAGCACAAGATTTGGAAAAATTCGAGATCAGCTCTGAAATATACGTCGAGATAAAAGATGAACTAGCGCGATCTGGCGAGCTAATCTCACATCTGGCATTGCCACCGTACGATTTGGCGTTTGTGGCAGACGCGACGGGAAGAATACCGTTCGATATCTTCGATACAGGTTTCGGCTCAGAATCGTTTAGAGTTGCATGCCAACTGTGGAGCCA
This sequence comes from Achromobacter sp. 1014246743, assembly GCF_059760725.1. Lineage (NCBI taxonomy): Bacteria > Pseudomonadati > Pseudomonadota > Betaproteobacteria > Burkholderiales > Alcaligenaceae > Achromobacter > Achromobacter sp. 1014246743. The sequence goes on along the minus strand of NZ_JCBANA010000088.1, from coordinate 22,206 downwards.
TGAAAAAAAGACCGACCTCACATTGATTGCGGACCTTTCATTGATGCTTGACGAGCCTCACCTTGCCTTTATATTGCTTGAAACGCAGTGAACCTTCAGTCGGTGCCCTCGAAGAAGTCTCGCGCAACTGAGACATATGAACGACGTATCAAACGTTCCAATCTTCCTTCGGACCTAGCATTCAGATAGCGTATTGAGGAATATGTGCCGATGAAAACATGGCAGCAGATTTTGATTGAAGCAGATGCATTTGTTAAATTTCTCAGTCAAGACTCCCTTTACGCCAAACCATACAACGGCGGCCTTCCAGAAGAATTTGTACTGACCGATGCAACAATAGCTCGCCTGGTCGCTAGCGGTGGCCTCCCCGAAGGATTCGAAGATTGGGAAAGCCTCACAGATTCGGTAGAACTCCTCAACGAGAAAATTCTACTTCTGACATCATCGCTTTTGCGGGGGGATTACCTTTCTTTCTACCACCGCAGTGGAAAAACGAATCTTTATTCCCTTTCATAAGATCTAGACGAAAACCCACCACTGGAGACTCGAAATATCCTACCTTTTGGCCTACTTTGAATTGAACAACGGCAACGCTACGGATTATTCAGGTTTCCGCGAGGTGGGAAATCATGTGATGCCGAAAGCGATCTGTGGCGGTTCGATTTCCGTCCAATACCAAGAGCAAATAGTTCCGGCCACGGTAGTTACTGACATGAGCGGCGACAGTGCTCATGACTATTTCTCCAAACGCGGGCACGAAGCAAGACAACTACTGATGCGGTTCATTTCCAGCAGAATTGCGAACGACTGCATAATTTCGTGCCTAGCATTATTTATTGACAATAATCACAAACCTGTTTTTCCCGACAGATACCAGAAAATTTCATTGGCTAGACTCTCAGACTTTTTTCCGACAAAACTCAATTCGAACGAGGACCCCAAATTACCAAAACATGATAATAGAGTCTGGCTTGCTTTGTTCCACATATGTTTTTTATTCAAATAAAATGGAGTTGTCGCAACCCGGCCGACTTATTTGATTATATGAGTGCCATGAAAATAAAATCGGCAGAAGAATTCAAGAAGTTCTCCGACTCCAAATCTGATATCGAAATGACCAGGTGGGCCGCTGCCGATGAAGTTTGGATTGCTGTTCTGGAAAAGTACCCGAATCTCTCAAGAATCGTTGCATTGAACCGCACAATATCCCTGCCCATCCTGATACGCCTATCGAAGAGCAACGATTGGCTGACTCGGTGCGACGTAGCAATGAAACGAAGGATCACCCCATCAATGTTCCATGCGCTTTCGCGGGACCCTGAACCGGCAGTCCGAAAGAGAATTGCCCTGAATCCAAAGGCTCCCCTGGACGTCTTGCAAATGCTTGCGGATGACCAAGACAAGACAGTTTCAGACGCCGCTAAAGAGCGACTGGAGAGTCGTTGATACTGAGTTTCGGACTATCTATTCCGAAAGCCGATGCGTCAGAAGTAGGAATTCGCCTCTAAGGAAAACGTAGTCGGCCACGTTATTTCTAAAGGCGCCAACAGCGGCGAAGAAGCCAAGAACGTCCCCGCGCCCCTTCCTGCCACTTGCGGACCACCGACTCCGCCGCCGACGGCCTGTCCGTCAGCTACGGCGCACCACCGCGAGGACAAAGCGCTGACCGAGCGGTCGTCGTGGTCAACCCGCTCAACGACTGCGATTGCAGCAGTGACAACAGGTCGTTAAAGGCGTCGCAGCGGTAAGGCTAGCCCCAAGCCCAAGGACGCTGAGGCGCACCACGGAGATCGGATTCCAGAAATTCAGAATCTTCCAATGCTCTTTTGAGTCCGGAATGCGTAGCTTGGACACGCCTTCCGGATTTTTGCTTTCAGGGGCGAAATTCACCCGGCAGGCAATCCTGCGAAATTGCGTACCACCACTCCACTCACAACCAGGGTCGACAACAAATGAGAGAAGCCACGATGCAACTTGATCTACTTGAAGAGAATATTGATCTGAATGCCATCTCATTTGATGCATCTGCCCTGATCTTCTCCAGGTTCCTCCAACAGCTGGCAACAGATATGTTTGAGCAAGGACGCTTCTCTGGCGACTTCTTGCGCTGGACGACCGAGACACTAGGGCTTCGTCTCTCTTCCGCCACCCCCCCTGCGGTTTCCGACCTGGTTCGAACCCGGACGGATACCTGGCGACTACACCATGCTGAACCAGATTGTCCCAAGAAGCACTTTCTCAGAGCGGTGATTTGCTGCCTTTACGATAAACACACCGACAAAACCAGAGAGCTTGAAACGCCTGAAATGGTTGAATTGTTCTTCTTTGTACTCTCGGATATCGGACCGGAAGTTTGCGAACAGTTCAGAATTTTCTTTGAAGCGCACGTCAGGAAGCACTGAACGACATCAGCGCGAAAATAATGTATGACGCCACCAGATTTCCGCAATAGCCGCCGTGAAATGCGGTGCGACCTCAGCCCGTCAGGGACCACCCGTTTTCCTCATCCTGCTACGAATCATGCATTCGGACGCGCTAGCATGTGACATACGCAGGGTCGACCCGTAAACAACAAACCAGACTTGGTTTTCGCAGAGAAAGACGTAGTCTGGTTCGTTATTTCGCGTTCACACATTCAAATTCATGCCAAGAAAACCCAAATTGAAAGCATCACCCAACAGGATCAAGCTCACTATGGAGCAGGCTTATCGAGCCCTGTTCTATTTTCTTGAGCAGGAATATGAAAGAACCCGAGCCGATGAGATCGGCGGGCTGCTTGGCTCTCTGTCGTGGAAGACATTCCTTGGCCGTAGCCCTGCAGATCCTGGGGCGTGGGTTGATTGGGAACAAGCCGTCAATGCAGCGCTCTCGATTCCAGATGATGCCTCACCCTCATGAAATCGCGTCCCCGGTGCCGTCAATGGCTACACCGCCACAACGTACGAAGATGTCCCGCTGCAAGCTCTTGTGGCAGATAGGCCTTCTAGGTCCCCTAGTCTCGTGCCTGTCCGCCTGGCTGTACCTGAATCCCCTACGAACCCAAAGACGCAGCGTCTGTGGCCAAGACGTTTGCTAACGAAGCCACTCAAGGCAATTGGCGCTTGGCGCACGAACTGACGCTCAAGAACGGATACACCGGCCGCACACCCGACGAACTACGCCAAGCCTGGAAGCAGCAGCACTGCGGCAAGGTGTCCATGGTGTCCTGGGGGCCGCCGCAATCGCATGGCAACCGGCTACGCCGATGGCTGCAAGGGCTACCGCAGGATCAGGACCGAATCAGGGTCGAATTCAATGGCGATCTCCATGAGACCCCACGCATGATGTCTTTCGAGGTTCGACCAACAGAAAGCCGCCAATGAAAAAAACAGACAAAGACAGTATCGATTGCGTAGTAAACCTAATGCTAGAGGCGCGAACCAATGCGGGAATTTCAAAAGATACAGCGATAGCCGCGACAGAAGGAATGAGCAAGCTTAGGTCAAAGTACCGAACACTACCGTCTATTCCGACCGAAATTGCAAACATGCTGATCGATATGCAGGCCAGTCTCCTTACGAGTGCAGAACGACACAAATCGGACCTTGCCAATGTCGCCATGGCCAATAGAATATTCGAGATTGCGTTGCGACTCTCGGATATAGCTAGAGAAATGACTTCGCTATCCAAATAGGAAGTGAAAATGGCGCATTAGACTACACGTCATCCAGACTGAGAATACGAGAATGTGACTGAGGGGCAGCATACTCTCACTCGTCAACTATATAAATAATCATACGGTGAGTTGAATGGGAGCTAAGGAGTTGGTGAGCGACGAACTTGCAGAAAAGTGCATTTCTGCGATAGCAAACACCTCCGCCTTTAAAAAATCTGCATTGCTTTACGAAATACAGGATGATTTTAATTTCGTTCTCATTTCCGTAGCAACAGACGGAGTGAGCGATGTCTCGCCATTGGATAGGAAAGAAATCGCAAGACTGGTGGATGCAATGATTCCGAAGAGAAGTGGCGATTACTCCTGGATGATAAATTTCCTTTCGGATGGCACCATCATTGATAGCTATTTTGGTGGCGATTTGATGTCACCTGGCTCCGGCATGTGACGGGATTGGTGCAACGCAAGGCTTGCGTCAAACATTCCAAGCCCCCCAAACACTAGCAATTGCCATCAGAGAACACGTAATACGCTTCATGGTCTACATGCTCTAGCCTTCAATGCGTTGGTTAGCGAAGCTTCTCAAGGCAATTGGCGCTTGGCGCACGAACTGACGCTCAAGAACGGATACACCGGCCGCACACCCGACGAACTACGCCAAGCCTGGAAGCAGCAGCACTGCGGCAAGGTGTCCATGGTGTCCTGGGGGCCGCCGCAATCGCATTGCTACCGGCTACGCCAATGGAAGGTCTTCAACTTCCAATGCCATGCAGGCTGATCGTCCACGCGGCTTGTACACTGCCTCCCAATCCCATCACTCGGAGCGCAAGACCGCCATGGAGATCACCCCCGTCGACTACCGCGAGCAGTACGCATTCCAGCCTGTCGACACCCTCAGCCATCGCCGGCTATCCGGCGCCCCGTCGCTGCAACAGGTGCTGGACTGCCTGGACGAGTTGCGACGGGCCGACCCTGGCCACCGCTACTTCTGCACGCTCGACGACATCAACCAGTGTTGCTACACCAGCGGCCACGCGGGCAATGACGATCGCATCGACATGGACTACGGCGACACCGACTTCGACGACCCGGAATCGGTTCACGCCTTCGAGGTGCGCCGCGCGGCTCACGTGGTGGCGCGATTGCAGGACGCGGCGTTGCGCCAGTCCTGGGAAGACGTGTGCGGCACGCTGATGACCACCCAGGAAGATGTGGACGTCCTGGTGGCCACCAACCGCGATCCAGACCGGGTGATCGATAGCGTGGTCTACATCCAGCGCGTTACCGTGCCAGACGACACCTTCATGATCGCCGCCCTGCCCAATGGCTATTTTTCCTGCGACTGGGATGTGTTCCAGAACCATGCGGTGATTCGACGCATGCATGAGCGGCATGGCTACCGCTTTGTCGGGCTTGGTGCGTCGTGGTTGGGGTTCGTGCGGGATACGCCGCTGCAGCCGGCTGCGGCCGATGCATTGGTGGCGGACCTGGCGGACTTGTATGGCTGTGCCAGTGACGAGCACCAAGCCGCTTGGCACGAGCTTGCCGGGATTGCGGCTAGCGGGAATGTACTGCTGCTGGGGTACACGGAGAATTTCGCTGAATAGCGTTGGCAGCATTTAGACGGGGACCGGCCAAGAGTGAACTGGAAACCGCTCCAGCAAAAATGCTCGGTTGCTCGGGCCAGCGTACCCACTCTCATTCGTAGATTGAGGGCAAGGGAATGTGATTCCGTTCCAACACACAAACGATCTTCTCTAGAAAAGTCAGTGGGGCATCCGTTGTACTTCCGTAGAGATCGACAAGCCCTACTTCGACAACATATTCAACCAGTTGAATGAGCTCCTGCCGCTCGTTGTCTTTGAGCTTCTCGGAAAGAGTTTCTGGCGGCGGGTCACCCCTTCCGTTCAGGGCCAATCGCGCGCCTTTGGCTTCCCACTCCGGTATATCCTCAGCAACAGCGATGCTATCCAGATGAGAGAGAAGATCATCCAAGGAAGAATGGGAGATTTTTTTAGCACTGCAGTAGCTGCGGAGACAGGACGCCGCGTACCGCTGCCTCATTCTGGACGTCAGACAAAGCAGATTTGCATGCAAATCATTATGTTTCATAACTACGCCAACTCAATCCAGGTCGACATTTTTTCCCACATAGTATCCGGTCATCATATCCAACACATCGTCCACCTGATCGCTCATTTCATCCATACCACTGTTGCGCAGAGCCAAGCTGAAGCCTCTATAACAATCAATTATCTCGCTTTTGCCGATGCCTGCTCGGTTTAGGCTCACTGCCAACTCCCGCAGCGCGTCAATCGGAGCATCGCTTGAAAGCGACATCCGTATTTTCTGAATTATGAAGTATTTCATTGGCAACAATGGCGCCGAATAAACATAACCTGATACGTTATTTAATTCCGACTATTTAGAATGCTTTGCTTCAAGTATTGCTCCATCCGACTTGAATATCAGTACATCAAAATTGCCGTTTAGCTGGAATTTGGGCGGTTGCCCCGTGACTCTCCAAGTATCACCTTCATCTGAGACAACGTACGGCTTTTGTCTATTGGCGGCCTCGACACCATAAACTCGAGTTACATAATCTTCACAAATTTCCACCGCTTTAGACTCGGACAACATAGAATCGCCACCTTCTGAAAAACCATTGGTGGCGGACCTGGCGGACTTGTATGGCTGCGCCAGTGACGAGCACCAAGCCGCTTGGCGTGAGCTTGCCGGGATTGCGGCTAGCGGGAATGTACTGCTGCTGGGGTACACGGAGAATTTCGCTGAATAGCGCTGGCATCGCCATGATGCCTTGACTGGCCCTCTGCACCGTAAACCGTCTGCCTGGCGGATGCTCTGGGTTCGATCTACCTCTCTGCAATTCTTCTAGCGGCCAATTCGATATTCAATTTCGTCACCGCGTCGACAATTACGACGTTTTCCAGATGGACATATGATTTTTCGGACAATGCCTCGGCGGTATCCTGCGTCAATCTGGCGATGTCATAAAAGTCCAAGCTAATAACCGAACCCTTAAGGTGAAGTTGCACCCCAAGCAGGTACCCCTTCTTTTCATGCTCAAACTCGGCAATCTCGTCGTACCCATCTGGGTACACCAATTGAATGTGCATCAATAGCTCCCTGTCGCCGTACCCCGGCCACACCTAATCTCTTTTAGTCAGTATCCAACCCGAAATCTGGAATCGCGAGTTCCACGGGAGACAGAAGAAATGACAGCCCGTCCTCTGCTTGCTTGACATGCCACAAAATTAAGCCTCGCGACCAAGATTCGCCCATAAGATCCATGAATGCGCCTACTCCACCCGCAAGTATTCCACACAGAGCAAACGGCGGAATCCAGATCAGTTGGACTGATCCAATACCCGTCCAACCGTGAGACAGAAACTTTCGCTGGGCCGCCTCGACGTATGGAGAGAAATAGCCGTCATCACCAGGCAGCGTCAGGCTGAAATCCTGTTCGTCTATCCACTCATAGATATATAAATGGAAGAACGCGATTGCGGCAGGTTGATAATTGAATAATGTCATCGCTGTTATTTAGCGCAAAACGTAGCCGGACACGTTATTTCATCGAGCTTTCAGCCTGCGTATCTCCGCAAGAAGGTTCGGAATATCTTGTCGTGCGTGGGCAATGAAATCTTGATCCGCTACGGTGGCGCCAGTTAGCTCGATATCGAAACCACTCTTGCCGTTTGTCATAATGAGGTTTGATCCGCTCTCGTGATCTCTACCCTCGACATACGATGACCAGGGACCAGGCGATGCCGCATTGCAACGGGATGCTATTTCTTGAATTTCCTGCTCTGTCATCACTAGCTACTCTCGTAGAAAACTGGAGGCATAAAAATAATGAAATTAAATAACGAACCAGACTACGCTTTCCAGTCAAAGAGTGCGCGCATCGTAGATTTTAATAACAACTCCAACACTCGCCTTATAGATGTGAAGAATTAAAGTCAAATCACTTTCCTCGTCGTCGATGAGCAGCGGAAACTCAACGCGTTTCTGTTTGTCGGAGGGATATCTAGGATATATTTCATACAGCTTCAGGTTTCTTTCCAGAAAACAAGTATCAGGTTTACCCACCCTGGACAATTCGCTCTCGTCAAGAACGTCGCCGCACAAATATTCCAGCATTGCCCGCTTGACACCAATCTCGCCATCGGGATAAAACACCTCGCATCTCGAAAGCAGGTCAATGTTATTGGCAGAAATGTGCTCGCAGATATAAATAATATTCGACAATATAGAAGGCGTTATCTAGTTGTCCATGCTTATTCTTTAGATAACGTAGATTACGAACCAGACTACGTTTTGGAAACCGCTTGGCGGGTAGAAAACGTAGTCTGGTTCATTATTTACAGACTTCATAAACCAGTGCAAGCCAGTCGACCTTGTCATCCCCCCACCCCAACCATTCTTGTCATTTCACAAGAGAAACAAGCATTCGATTTTAGATAATCCATGAAGTCGTTTTTTAGCTTCTGTTGATTCCTGCTCTAGCGTTCGACGTCATAGAATGCGATCTTGTAGATACCCGGATTTCTGGTATGGAATGTCACGACCCTAGATAGAGAAATTCGACCCTGAATTTCCCATCCTCAAAAAACAAATCGAAATATGCTCTAGTTTCGCTTTCCACACCATTTATCCAGAGCAAACACTCTACTCGCCAGCAGAAGTCCTCATTTTCGCCACCGTATGCCACGAACGGCGTGCGGCTTCCTTCTTCAGCAAAGGCAAGACGATAAGGCGGAGGCGCAATTTCGACGACATTTTCCCGAGACGATTCAGCCAAGTAGCACCGTATCTCGTCTGCGACGGCCGTACTAATGCCGTACCTGTCTTGAAGATAGATGTAATCACCTCTCCCTATATTGGCGACGAAATCCTCTACAAGGGAATATGCGACTTCTAACAACTGTATTCACTCCAAAACAATCATGAATAGTCCTGCCACATACCGAAGCCGATCTCTCTTGGTCAATCAAGAGCGAACTCATCATGAAGATCGAGCGCTTCATCTTCATTTATCGCCTGCCTATTGCCTGAGTAGTCTTGAGCAGAGATGATGAATCGATCCACACCCTGATCGACGCAACGCACACCGTCGACCACGGCGAATACGCCAAACAGGGCAACGCGAACAGATTCCAATATCACGGCGTCGAATAGCGACTGCTCGTTCACGGTCAATCGCGCCCTCCACTGCGCGATCTTTGAAAGCTGGTCAGATGGACGTCTGCCCGGAGGCGCGATGTACGTCGCAATAAGGTCATCTACCGCTTGCTGCTGCACATGACGCTTGATGGCGGCAATGAATTCCTGCCTATTCATGGCGCAATTCTCCGAAAGGCTTGAAGTCCGAATAGGCCGTCGCCCTCGACAAGCCCCCTTCGTTTGCCCTGGTCGCCTACCCCACGCGCAAACGCCCACCACTCTATCCGGCCGAGTGACAGAAAAAGGTAGGAAGTTTCCGAAAACGCCAGCAAGCATGTCGGACACGATCCCGACACGCCTTGAATGACCATGCAATGGATTTGCGAGTGCGCTGCGCGACGCGGCAGCGCTAGTTCAAGATCAAGACCGCGCAGCGCTGTGCAGCCCCACCCGAAACACGCTCCCCTGCCCCGGCGCCGATGTCAGCGACACGGTCCACCCCTGGTGCTCGCAAATCCGCTGCACCAGCGACAGGCCCAACCCGAGATTGCCGTTGTCCGGCTGCGTGCCGCGCACGAAGGGGCTGAAGATGGCTTCCTGGCGTTCGGCCGGAATGCCCGGGCCGTCGTCGGCGACCTGTAGATAGTCGCCGCCTGCCTGGACGGTGACACGGGCGCCCGGGCCGGCGTACTGCAAGGCGTTGCGGATCAGGTTGGACAGGACCGCGCGCAGCAATGGGGCGGGAAACGTCGGATAGCCTCCGGCCGCCCCGCTATCCTCATCCCCCTCGAACACCAACGTCATCCCGCGCCGCTGCGCGACCGCCGTCCAAGTCGCCAGTTGTTCGCCGGCCGCGTCGGCGGCGCTTTCCCGCACGAACTGCCCGCCGGCATCGCGGCCGCGCGCCAGCATCAGGTAGGTATCCAACCGCTCGCCCATATCGGTTGCCGCGGCGGCTATGCGCGCCACGCGGGCCGCGCTGGCGGGGTCCAGCCCGCCGCCGTCCGGCCCCGGCTCTTCCAGCAGCAATTCGCACGAGCTGGAAATGACCATCAGCGGCGTGCGCAGTTCGTGCCCGACGTCGGCGGTGAACAGCTGTTCGCGCCGCAGCGCCTGTTCCAGCTGGTTGTACGTCGCATCGAACGCCGCGGCGAGGCGGCCGATTTCGTCGGGGGGATAGTTTTCGGCCAGGCGGGTCTGGGGCGGTTGCGCGCCGCGGGCGGTGACTTGCGCGGCCAGGCGCGCCAGCGGGCGCAGCATGCGGCGCGTGGCCAGGGTGCCCAGCACGAAGGCCAGGACCAGGCTGGCGGCGAGCCCCGTAACGACGGTCCAGTGGGACGTGGCCTGGTTGCGTTCGTAGTCGGTGTAGTCGCGCAGCAGCATGTAGCGCTGGCCGTCTTTGTCGTCGACCATGGCGTGCCACACGCGGCCGTCGCGCTCGATCTTGTGAAAGCCGGGCCCCAGGCGCCGCAGCCAGTCCGGAAACGCCGGGCCACCGGGGTCGCCATGAAAGAAGCGATGCGGCCGGCCGGGGTCGATGCCGGCCAGGAAGTCGCCGCGTACGCGGTCCACGGCCATGCCCATGTCGATGCGCTGCAGGTGGACTTCGAGCTTGTTGACGCTCCAGATGGACACCCACGTCAATGCGCCGCCGACCAGCAGGGCCAGCAGCACGTAGGTCAGCACCAGGTGGCGGGCCAGGCCGCGCCGCGCGCTACGCATCGGCGGCGGCCCGTAGCTGGTAGCCGATGCCGTGCACGGTGACCAGCAAGGGGGTGTCGAACGGTTTGTCGACCACCTGGCGGATCTGGTGGATGTGCGTGCGCAGGCTGTCGCTGTCGGGCGGCGAGTCGCGCCACAGGGCTTCTTCCAGGCGGCCGCGATGCACCACGGCCGGGCTGGCGCGCATCAGCAGCATCAGCAGTTGCAGGGGCGATGGCGGCAGGCGCAGGGGCTGGCCGGCGCGGGTCAGCGCCAGGGTGCCGGTGTCCAGCGTCAGGTCGCCTACGCGCAGCACGCGCGAGGCGCCCGCGCCGCTGGCCCGGTGCAGCAGGGCCTTGGCGCGGGCGGCCAGTTCGGCCAGCGCGAAGGGCTTGACCAGGTAGTCGTCGGCGCCGGCATCAAAGCCGGTCAGCCGGTTGTCCAGGGTGTCGCGCGCGGTGACCATGATGACGGGGGTGTCGCAGGCGGCCTCGATGCGCAGGCGGCGGCACAGGTCGTAGCCGTCCAGCCGGGGCAGCATCAGGTCCAGCACGATCAGGTCGAAGCCGCCCGTGGCCGCCATGGCATAACCGCGCAGGCCGTCTTCGGCGCAGTCGACGATGTAGCCGCGGCGCGTGAGGTGGTGCGTGATGTTGGCCAGGATGTCGGGGTCGTCTTCGATGACTAGAACGCGCATGTCGGGCACAGCCGGTAATGGAAATCAGTCTCATATTGTAAGCACGCCCCCTGCCCGGCCATTCATTGGCCTGGCGCTTGCGGCCCCGGCGCCACAGCGGCTGCGCGTCTTAACGCTTTCTTGAGACGGGATGGCGGAGACTGCACGGCGATAGGAATGGTTCGCGTTACCCGCACCCCGCGGCGCACGTCGTGGCCACAGGATCCCTCCATGCATTTGAAAGCGATGTTCCCCGCGGCGCTGGCCGTTGCCGCTTGCCTTTTTGCCGCCGCGCCCACCGCACAGGCCCGCCAGGTGACCGACCTGGCCGGGCGCGTGGTGACGGTGCCCGACCACCCGCAGCGGGTGCTGCTGGGCGAAGGCCGTTTTGTGTTCGCGATGGCGTTGCTGGACCGCGCCGACCCGGTGGCCCGGGTGGTGGGCTGGCAAGGCGAACTGAAGCAGCAGGACCCGTACTCGTGGCAGCAGCTGGTGAAGCGTTTTCCGAAGGCGGCGGACGTGCCGCTGATCGGCAAGACGTCGGAAGCCAGCGTGAGCCCCGAGAAGATCGTGTCGCTCAAGCCGGACGTGGCGGTGTTCAGCCTGAGCGGCCACGGCCCGGGCCGCAACAATCCGATGATTGCGTCGTTGCAGGAAGCCGGCATTCCGATCGTGTTCATCGATTTCCGGCAGCATCCCGTGCAGAACACGGTGCCCAGCCTGCGCATCCTGGGCCAGGCGCTGGACCGCCAGGACGCGGCCGAGCGCTATATCGCGTTCTATGAATCGCACATGGTGCGGGTGCGCCAGATCGTGCAGCCGGTGCCGCAGGCCGAACGGCCGCGCGTGTTCGTGGAGATGTTGGCGGGCGTGTGGCCGGCGTGCTGCCACAGCACGGGCAACGGCAGTTTTGGCGATTTGCTGGAAGCGGCGGGCGGCGTGAACGTGGCCGCGCCGGTGCTGCCGGGGGCCATAGGCGATGTCAGCATGGAATTCCTGCTGCAGGCGCAGCCCCAGGTGTATATCGCCACGGGCAGCCGGTCCGAACCCGGCCGCGCAGGCCTGTTGGCGGGCCCCGGCGCGGCGGCGGACGTGTCGGCCGCCAGCCTGTCGACGCTGCTCGAACGCGACGGCATCCGCGACCTGGATGCGGTCAAGAAGGGCCGCGCCTTCGGCATCTGGCACGCGTTCTACAACTCGCCCTACAACGTGGCGGCGGTGGAAGCGATGGCCAAGTGGCTGTATCCGGAACGCGCCGCCGCGCTGGACCCGCGCGCGACGCTGGATGCGCTGTATCGCGACTTCCTGGACGTGGACGGCGCGGGCACCTACTGGACCGCGCCGGCGGGCCGCTAGGCACGGCCGGGCACGCTGATCATGTCGCTTTCCGCACTTGCCACGGCGGCCACCGCCGCCGCCCCGCTTGACGCCATTGCCCTGCACCGCCGCACGCAGAAGCGGCGGCTGGCGCTGGCCCTGCTGTTGACGCTCGCCATTGTCGTCAGCCTGTTGGCCGACATCGCCACCGGCCCCGCGGGCCTCGCGCCGGCCGACCTGCTGCGCACGCTGCTGCACCCGGACGCAGCCGATGCCGGCGCGCGCGTCATCGTCTGGCAGTTTCGCCTGCCCTATGCGCTGATGGCCCTGCTGGTGGGCGTGGCGCTGGGCCTGGGCGGCGCCGAGATGCAGACGATGCTGGACAACCCGCTGGCCAGCCCCTACACGCTGGGCGTATCGGCGGCGGCGGCCTTTGGGGCGTCGCTGGCGATCACGCTGGACTGGCACGTGCCGGCGCTGCCGCCGGGCATGGTGGTGTCGCTGGCCGCCTTTGCCAGCACGCTGGTGTCGGTGCTGATCCTGGAACGGGTGGCGCGCTGGCGCGGCGGGTCGACGCTGGGGGTCGTGCTGTTCGGCATTGCGCTGGTGTATTCGTTTCAGGCGCTGGTGATGCTGCTGCAGTTCGTGGCCAGCGAAGAAGCCCTGCAAGGCATCGTGTTCTGGACCATGGGCAGCCTGGCCCGCGCCACCTGGACGACCGTGGGCGTGATGGCCGCGGCGCTGGCGCTGGCCTTGCCGTTTTCGATGCGTGACGCCTGGAAGCTGACCGCCGTGCGGCTGGGCGAAGAACGCGCGGCCAGCTTCGGCATCGACGTCAAGCGCCTGCGCCTGGTGAGCCTGCTGCGCGTCAGCGCGCTGGCGGCGCTGGCCGTGTCGTTCGTGGGCACCATCGGTTTCGTGGGTCTGGTGGCGCCGCACATCGCCCGCCTGCTGCTGGGCGAAGACCACCGCTATTACCTGCCGGGCAGCGCGCTGGCCGGCGCGTTGATCCTGTCGCTGGCCTCGGTCGCGTCCAAGACCGTGCTGCCCGGCGCGCTGATACCGGTGGGCATCGTGACGTCGCTGGTCGGCATTCCCTTTTTTCTCACCATCGTCATCCGCGCCTTGAAGCGCAGTTGACGCATTATCTGAACTTCGGAGACGCTTTCCCATGCAACACCGCTACACGCTTGCCCTGGCCGCCCTGTTCGCCGCCGGCGCCGTCCAGGCCGCCGAGCCCGCCGCCACGACGACGACCGCCGCTTGCACCATCGACGTGCAAGGCCAGCCCGGCAAGAAATTCGAACCCAACCACATCGTGGTGCCCTCGACGTGCAAGGATTTCACGGTGCGCCTGATCCACACCGGCAAGAACAGCAAGGAAAAGGCCGGCCACAACTGGGTGCTGACCAAGACCGAAGACATCGATGCCGTGATGGTGGACGGTATCAAGGCCGGCGCCGCGCACGAGTTCCTGGCCCCCGGCGACGCCCGCATCCTGGCCAAGACGCCGATGCTGGGCGGCGGCGAAACCGCCACCGTGACCTTCCCCGTCAGCCGCTTGGCCGCCGGGCAGTCGTACACCTTCTACTGCTCGTTCCCGGCGCACGCCCAGCACATGCGCGGCACGCTGACGCTGCAACCCTGACGCCATGAATCTGCGGGACATCCCCTTGCCAGGCGACACGGCGGCAGCCAACGCGACGCTGGAAATCCGCGGCCTGACGGCCGGCTACGGCAGCCGGCCGGTGCTGCGCAACCTGCACGCCAAGGCCTTGCCCGAGGCCTCGCTGACGGCGCTGCTGGGGCCCAACGGCAGCGGCAAGTCGACGCTGCTCAAGACCCTGGCGGGGCTGAACCCGATGCAGGGCGGTACGCTGCGGCTGGACGGTGCGGATTTCGGGCGCCTGCCACCGGCGCAGCGGGCCGCGCAGGCCATGTACATGCCCCAGGCCCTGCCCAAGGGCGTGCACATGACGGTGCTGGAATCCGTCCTGGTGGCCGCCCGCTCGGGCCGCCACGGCCAGGGCGGCGACGCGCTGATGGGCGAAGCCATGCGCGTGCTGACCGAACTGGGCATCGGCCCGCTGGCCAGCCGCTACCTGGATGAACTGTCGGGCGGCCAGAAGCAGCTGGCGTCCCTGGCGCAGGCGCTGGTGCGCCGGCCGCGGCTGTTGCTGCTGGACGAACCGCTGTCGGCGCTGGACCTGAACTACCAGTTCCATGTGATGGACGTGCTGCGCCGCCAGACGGCGCGCCATCGCCTCATCACCTTGGTCGTGCTGCACGATCTGAACATTGCGCTGCGCCACGCCGACCGGGCCTTGCTGCTGCATGGCGGCGCGCTGCTGGCCGAAGGGCCGCCGCAAGACGTCGTGACCGCCGACACGCTACGCCGCGCCTACGGTGTGCGGGCGCGGGTGGAACGCTGCCCGCAAGGCCAGCCACAGGTGCATGTGGACGGGTTGGCCTGACGACGGGTTGACCTGACGTTATATAGTCAAGGCTCCGTCGACCGCCGACCTGCTTGCCGAGAGCCGAACGATGAAAGCCCGCCGCGCGCTGACACTGCACCTTTCTTTGCTGGCGTCTTTGCCAGCCGCCCTGGTGGGCACGTCCGCCACTGCCGACACGATCTATAACCGCGATGGCCTGGTGGCCGAGGTCAACACCGGCAGCCGGCAAGACTGGAACACTGGCCAGCGCCAGCAGACGCGCAGCACCACCATCACCTTCCAGGGCCAGGCCCTGTGCGGCAAAGACGTGACCGACCTGCTGTTTGCCGATGGCAAGGACCCGCCACAGCGCGCCTTCTATTGCCCCAATGGCGCGCAGGCGCTGGACGGCGGCGTGCTGGCATTCTTCACCAGCGGCAGCGCGAGCACCGTGCTGGCCTACTTGCAGGTGGTGAACGGCGCTCTGCGCGCGCAGCGTATCGATGTCTCGAAAGACCCGAAGCGCAACAGCATCCAGGTCACGCGTTTTCTGGACGCGCGCCTGCCCGGCTGGACCCGCGTGGAAACCGCCTGGAACGAAACCGTGCTGATCCGCCATGCGCCCTTGCAGGCCATCAACCTGGGCGCTGGCCGGCTGCTGGACGTCGACGGCGACGTGGCCTACCTGGCGGTGCCGGCGGGGTCCAAGGCCGTCGAAACCCAGCCGGCAAAACAGGTCAAGGACGCCTACGGCTATATGCAGCTCGTGCCCGCCATCACTGAATTCGTGCCGACCCCCGCGGGCTTTCGCGTGGCGCGGCTGGCCGACGGACGCGAGCTGGCCCGCTGGGACGCCAAGGACACCTGCCAGCAACTGCCGGCCATGCAGTTCGACCCCGGCGTCACCGGCATCAGCAGCAAGATCGACATCCGCTACGACGATCTGCCCGCCTGGCGCGCACGTTCTCTGGAATTCACGCCTGGCCCGCCGGGCAAGGCCATGCTGCGCGTCAAGCCTGGCGTTGACCTGCCGCGCAAGCCCCACTGCACGCCGGCCTGATCACGCCTCGCCCGATACGGCCGTGCGTGCCCGGCATCCCGCCCCGGCCGGATGCCGGTGCGTGGGCGCTCAGACCAGGAACTGCCGGTACGCCTCGTTGTCCGTTTCTTCCCAGTGCGCGTAGCCCAGCTGCGCGAGGAACTTGTCCAGCGCCGCATCATCGGCCAGCGGCGCCTGGATGCCCACCAGCACCGAGCTGAAATCGGCCCCCTGGGCGCGGTAGTGGAACAGGCTGATATTCCAGTTGGGCGCCATCGCCGACAGGAAGGTCATCAGCGCACCGGGACGCTCGGGGAATTCAAAGCGGAACAAGCGTTCACCGCCAGCCAGCGGCGAGCGCCCGCCCACCATGTAGCGGATGTGCTGCTTGGACACCTCGTTATGGCTCAGGTCGCTGACCGCGAAACCCTGTTCCGTCAGCGCCTGCATGATCTCGGCCGCTTCGCCGCGCCGCCCGATCTGCACGCTGACGAAGATGCGGGCGGTGCGCGCATCGGCAATGCGGTAGTTGAACTCGGTGACGCTGCGCTGGCCGATCACGCCACAGAAGCGGCGAAAGCTGCCGCGTTCTTCGGGCACCGTCACGGCAAAGACCGCCTCGCGCGCTTCGCCCACTTCCGCGCGATCCGCCACGAAGCGCAGGCGATCGAAATTCATGTTGGCGCCTGATGTGATGGCCACCAGCCCCTGGCCCTGTGCGCCTTCGCGTTCCACGTACTGCTTCAAGCCCGCCACCGCCAGGGCGCCCGCCGGTTCCAGCACGCTGCGGGTATCCAGGAAGACGTCCTTGATGGCCGCGCAGACGGCGTCGGTGTCCACCAGCAGCACGTCGTCCAGGAATTCGCGGCACAGCCGGAAGGTTTCTTCGCCCACCAGCTTGACCGCCGTGCCGTCCGAGAACAGCCCCACCTCGGCCAGGTTGACCCGCTCGCCCGCCTGGATGGACTGCGCCATGGCGCAGGAATCGGCGATCTGCACGCCGATCACCTTGACCTGCGGCGCCACCGCCTTCAGGTACACCGATACGCCCGCCGCCAGGCTGCCGCCGCCGATGGGCACGAACACCGCGTCCAGCCGCCCCGGATGCTGGCGCAGGATTTCCATGCCGACCGTGCCCTGGCCGGCAATGACATAGGGGTCGTCAAACGCCGGAATGAAGGTCAGGTTCTGCTCGGCGGCCAGCGTCTGCGCGTGCGCATAGGCATCGCTGTACGAATCGCCCGCCAGCACCACCTGCACCGTCGGGCCGCCGTGGGCGCGCACCGCGTCCACCTTCACCTGGGGCGCGGTCTGCGGCACCACGATGGTGGCGCGCACGCCCAGCTTGGCGGCGGAAATCGCCACGCCCTGGGCGTGGTTGCCGGCGGACGCGGTAATGACGCCGCGGTCCAGCGCCGCCTGCGGCGTGTTGCGCATCTTGTTGTAGGCGCCGCGCACCTTGAAGGAAAACACCGGCTGGTTGTCTTCGCGCTTGAACGACACCCGGTTGCCCAGGCGGCGCGACAGGCCCAGCGCCGGGTCCAGCTCGGTCTCGCGGGCAATGTCGTAGACCCGCGCGGTCAGGATCTGGCGCAGGTATTCCATGGGCGCGGCATGGCCCTGGGCAAACGTGTCGGTGTCGGATTCGGTGGCGGCTTGCGGTTGTTGCATGGCGGATCTCTGCGGCTGTGAAATCGGGGAAGCCCGGCAGAGGCGGCAACAAAAAACCCGCCTCGTGGGGCGGGTTCGTTTGACTGACTGCGGTCGTGCGCTAACCCACCATTCTCGGAATGATGGTAATAATCAGCGAAATGCGGACGGCGCGGGAAGTCATGGGGGTGAAGCTTCCTCCAACCTCGGCGCTTTGTCAAATGGCGGCTGGCCAGCCCTTTGCGCTACAGGCCTTCGCCCGCGCCGCCCTGGGCGTACACCCGCACCGGCGCCGGCAGGTCATCCAGCGGCCGGTGCTGCGCCAGTTGCGTCAGCACGCCCCGGAACATGTTCTTTCGCCCGGCCGCATCCGGCACGCGCCGCACGAACAGGTAGTCGAAGTGCAGCAGCAACCGGCGCAACAGGCCCGCGTCCAGCGACAGCAGGATCTGGCGCAGGTCGTCCGGCAACACCTCGTCGGGCGATGCCAGGAACAGGCCCATCTGCATGCGCGTCAGCGGCTTGGTGCGGTACAGCGTTTCGCACGCCGCCTGGCAGGCCTGGCGGTCGTCCAGCGCCAGCAGCGTGGTGCACTTGAGCACCATCAGGAACACCTGGAATTCCGAGCCGGGTTCGGCCAGTTCGATGCCCTGGTCGAAATAGTCGATGGCTTCCGGCAGGCGGCCGCGGTTCAGGCGTAGCTGCCCCAGCACGGCAAAGGCCGAGGCGAACGCGGTGCTTTGGGCGAAGGCGTCTTCGGCCAGGGCTTCGGCCAGTTCCAGGTGCTCGCGGCTGACAAAGCACAGCAGCTTGGCCGCGGCCAGCGCCAGCATGGGGTTGCCGCGGGCGTGCGGCAACGCCTGGAACACCAGCGCCTCGATCTGCGGTTCGAGCTGGGCGGGGTCGCTGGCCAGGTCCAGCACCAGCCGGGCATACAGGTGCGAGGCCCACATCAGGGCCGTCTGGGGATCGGCCGGGTTTTCAGCGCGCAGCTTTTCGAGTTCGGCTTCGGATTCCAGCCAGGTCTGCGGCGTGCGCGACAGCAATACGGCCGCGCGGTGCAGGCGCAGTTCGATGGGCTCGTCGGTGGGGCCGGCCAGGCCGCCGGCGGTGGCCAGGTTGCGCCAGATCTCGCTCTTGATGGCCGCGGCGAACGCCGTGGCGGCCGTGCGGGCGGCGCCGGCCAGGTCGTCGGGCGCAATGGTCCAGCGCTCGGCCCGCAGCGCGGCGCCGCTGGCGGCCGCGCGCAGCACCACCGCGCAATGCACGCCGGCCGTGTCCTGCCGCAGGCCGACTTCGACGCGAAACGGCGCATCGGCGCCCTCGCCCGCCTTGGGGGCCAGCAGCCGCACGCCGCGTTCGCTGGGCAGGCGGGCGCGCAAGGCGTCGGCCAGGTCGTCCAGGAAAGCGCGCACGCGCGGCTCGGTGCGCAAGGCCTCGGGACCGGCGGCGGGGCCGATGGCCACGTAGACGTCTTCGCCCGGTTCGGGGGCGCGCGCGGCGATCCAGCTATAGCCTTCGCCGTAGCTGGTGGCAATGAAACGCGGGGTGCGGGCCGAATCGCCCAGCTTGGTGCGCAGGCGGTTCACCAGCAGGTCCACGCTGCGCTCCAGCGCATCGACGTCGCCGCGCTGGGTGGCATCGAGCAGGCGCTGGCGCGGCAGGATCTGGCCCGCGTGGGCGGTCAGCAGCGACAGCGCGGCGCTTTCGACCGGGGTGAAGTGCATCGTCGTGCCATCGTCACGGCGGGCGTAGCGAAACATCGGATCGAACATCAGGTTGCCAAACCGCATTGCCTCTTCCTCACGCCGGGCTGTACAACGCCCATCGTCATCCGGCGCCCCGCTCTCGCCTGCCGCGCCAGGCGCGAACAGAAGCCGAATATTAGCCAATACTTGCACGCCGTAGTCATCAGGTTGGTGAAATTTGGCGCCATTTCTGCGCACAAAACCCCGTCTTTCGGTAATAAACCGGGCCGATTCGGCCACCCTTCGGGCATTTGGCGCCTATTTCTGTGCACGGCAGGCGAAGCGCGGTATTACAATGTTCGGTTCGTGGCAGTCGCACCTTCCAGGCGGTCGAGCAATCGAACCTGCAAATAAAGGACGGGCGGCGCCATGTTGGGCTGACAGATGCCGGGCTGAACACGGCGCGGCATCCGTCAGCCCATACGAACCCACTCTCGACAACATCTACCGGCTGACGCCGCATAGCATGTTCGGGTTTGCGCCTAGCGCCACAGCCGAACAGATTCAAGGATCATGTCTCTTACTCCGAAGATTATCTATACCCTCACCGACGAAGCTCCGGCGCTTGCAACCCGTTCGCTGCTGCCCATCGTCCAGACCTTCGCGAAGTCCGCTGGTATTACGGTCGAGACCCGCGACATCTCTTTGGCAGGCCGCATCATTGCGCTGTTCCCGGACTACCTGGAAGACAGCCAGAAGCTGGGCGACGCCCTGGCCGAGCTGGGCGCCCTGGCCGTCACGCCGCAAGCCAACATCATCAAGCTGCCGAACATCAGCGCCTCGATGCCCCAACTGAAGGCGGCCATCAAGGAACTGCAGGAACAAGGCTACAAGCTGCCCGACTACCCGGATGCCCCGGCCAACGACACCGAGCGTGACGTCAAGGCCCGCTACGACAAGGTCAAGGGCAGCGCCGTGAACCCCGTGCTGCGCGAAGGCAACTCCGACCGCCGCGCCCCGCTGTCGGTCAAGAACTACGCCCGCAAGCACCCGCACAAGATGGGCGCCTGGTCGGCGGATTCGAAGTCGCACGTGGCCCACATGGACGGCGGCGATTTCTACGGCACCGAAAAGTCGGCCCTGATCGCCGACGCCGGCGACGTCAAGATCACCCTGGTCGCTGCCGATGGCACCCAGACCGTGCTCAAGGAAAAGACCCCGGTCAAGGCCGGCGAGATCATCGACGCCGCCGTGCTGTCGACCGCCAAGCTCAAGGCTTTCCTGCAGGCCCAGATCGACGACGCGCGCGCCCAGGGCGTGCTGTTCTCGGTGCACCTGAAGGCCACCATGATGAAGGTCTCCGACCCCGTCATCTTCGGCCACGTGGTGTCCGTGTTCTACAAAGACGTGCTGGCCAAGCACGCCGCCGTCCTGAAGTCGGTCGGCTTCGATCCCAACAACGGCATTGGCGACCTGTACGCCAAGATCCAGTCGCTGCCCGCTGACCAGCAAGCCGCGATCACCGCCGACATCGACGCCGCCTACAAGACGCTGCCGCAGCTGGCCATGGTGAATTCCGACAAGGGCATCACCAACCTGCACGTGCCCAGCGACGTCATCGTCGACGCGTCCATGCCCGCCATGATCCGCGACTCGGGCAAGATGTGGAACGCCGAAGGCAAGCTGCAAGACACCAAGGCCGTCATTCCCGACCGCAGCTACGCCGGTGTCTACCAGGCCGTCATCGACGACTGCAAGAAGAACGGCGCCTTCAATCCGGTCACGATGGGCAGCGTGCCCAACGTCGGCCTGATGGCCCAGGCCGCTGAAGAATACGGTTCGCACAACAAGACCTTCATCGTGCCGGCCGCCGGCACCGTGCGCGTCACCGACGCCTCGGGCAAGGTCCTGCTGGAACAAACCGTGGAAGCCGGCGACCTCTGGCGCATGTGCCAGACCAAGGACGCCGCCATCCAGGATTGGGTCAAGCTGGCCGTCACCCGCGCCCGCGTCAGCAAGACGCCGGCCGTGTTCTGGCTGGACGAAAAGCGCGCCCACGACGCCCAGGTCATCGCCAAGGTCAAGCAGTACCTGAACGACCACGACACCAGCGGCCTGGACCTGCGCATTCTCGACCCGGTCGAAGCCACCAAGTTCTCGGTCAAGCGCATCCGCGAAGGCCTGGACACCATCTCGGTCACCGGCAACGTGCTGCGCGACTACCTGACCGACCTGTTCCCCATCATGGAACTGGGCACCAGCGCCAAGATGCTGTCGATCGTGCCGCTGGTCGCCGGTGGCGGCCTGTTCGAAACCGGTGCCGGCGGTTCGGCGCCCAAGCACGTGCAGCAGTTCCTGGAAGAAGGCTTCCTGCGCTGGGATTCGCTGGGCGAATTCATGGCGCTGGCCGCCTCGCTGGATCACCTGGGCCGCGCGTACGACAACGCCCGCGCCCAAGTGCTGGGCAGCACGCTGGACCTGGCCACCGCCAAGTTCCTGGACGAAAACAAGTCGCCCGACCGCAAGGTCGGCGGCCTGGACAACCGCGGCAGCCACTTCTACCTGGCCACGTACTGGGCCCAAGCCCTGGCCGACCAGAACGACGATCCCGCCCTGGCCGCGCTGTTCGCGCCGGCCGCGGCCGCTTTCGTCAAGAACGAAGCCAAGATCCTGGAAGAACTGAAGGCGGCCCAAGGCAAGCCGGTCGACATCGGCGGCTACTACCAGCCGAACGAAGACAAGGCCAGCCGCGCCATGCGCCCCAGCGCCACGCTGAACCAGGTGCTGGCCAACATCGGCTAAGCCCCGCCCCGGGCCGCCAGGCCCGGACGCGACAAAGCCGGCGGTCCCTTGCGGGG
>NZ_JCBANA010000087.1:0-25795 GCF_059760725.1 Achromobacter sp. 1014246743 | reverse complement strand
GCTCATTGGCGGGCCCCGGGGCGTTGACGCATACCGCGATTACTCGGTCTTCAGTTCAGGCTGCGATTGCCCCGAGCGGGTTTTCCACAGCGAGAACAGCACACCGCCCGCGATCAAACCGAAGGTCACCGACAGCGACACCACCGCGGGGATCTTGCCGATGAAACCCACCAGGAAGATCTTGGTGCCGATGAACACGAGAACCAGCGACAGCGCGTACTTCAGGTAGTGGAAGCGGTGGATCATCGCCGCCAGCGCGAAGTACAGCGCACGCAGGCCCAGGATCGCGAAGATGTTGCTGGTGTACACGATGAACGGGTCGGTGGTGATGGCGAAGATCGCCGGCACCGAATCCACCGCGAACAGCAGGTCCACGAACTCGATCAATACCAGGGCCAGGAACAGCGGCGTGGCCCAACGCACCGGCCTGGACGTCGCCGGGTCCGGTTCCCGCACCCAGAAGGCGTTGCCGCGCAGCCCGTCCGTCACCCGCATGCGGCGCTTGAGGAACTTCAGGATCGGGTTGGTGGCGATGTCCGGCTCTTGATCCGCGATCATCCACATCTTGATGCCCGTGAACACCAGGAAGGCGCCGAACAGATACATCAACCAGCCGAAGTTGCTGACCAGCGCGGCGCCCAGGCCAATCATGATGGCGCGCAGCACGATCACCCCCAGGATGCCCCAGAACAGCACGCGATGCTGGAACTGGCGCGGGATGGCGAAGAAGCTGAAGATCAGCGCGATCACGAAGACGTTGTCCAGCGACAGCGACTTCTCGATCAGGAAGCCCGTGTAGTAGGCCATGCCGCTGATCGGGCCCATCTGCCACCAGACCCACCCGCCGAACAGCAGGGCCGCGGTGATGTAACCGGCCGACAGCAGCAGGCTTTCCCGCACGCCGATCTCGCGATCGTCCTTGTGCAGAACGCCCAGGTCAAAGGCCAGCAAGGCCGCGACGATGCCCATGAAGAGCAGCCAGCTCCAGGCCGGCGTGCCGACGAAGTCGGTATGAAGAAAAGAGAGCAAGGCTTCCATGATGTTCCCGCTTGTGTTCGAAGGCACTCATGATCCGGATCCCGGCCCACCGGAGAAATCAGCCTGAAAGTGAGTTATGGTTCGAAAAAACCGAAGTGAATATCGCCATGCTCAATTACCGTCACCTGTATTACTTCTGGATGGTCGCCAAGGAAGGCGGCTTCTCCCGCGCCGCCGAACGCCTGGACATGGCCATCCAGACCATCAGCGCCCAGGTGCGCGAACTGGAAAAGAACCTGGGCCACCAGCTGCTGCGCCCCGCGGGCCGCGGCGTCGCCCTGACCGATGCCGGCCAGGCGGCCTTTGCCCGCGCCGAGGAAATCTTCCAGATCGGCCAGGAACTGCCGCAGGAAGTGCGCGCCGCCGCCACCAAGCCGGTCATCCGGCTGTCGGTGGGCCTGTCGGACGGCATTTCCAAGCTGGCCGCCCACGCGCTGCTGGGCCCCGTGCTGGATACCCCCGACCTGCGCCTGACCTGCCACGAAGGCGAGGTCGAGGAACTGCTGGGCGAACTGGCGCGCCATCACCTGGACCTGGTGCTGGCCGGCCAGGGCGCGCCGGCCAACCCCAACCTGCGCCTGACCAGCGACCGCCTGGTGTCATCGCCCGTGGACTGGTACGGCCCGGCCCGGTGGGTGCGCAAGGCCGACACGCAGGACTTCCCGCGCTGCCTGGAACGCCTGCCCGTGCTGCTGCCCACCGGCCATTCGGTGCTGCGCCAGACGCTGGACCGCTGGTTCAACGAACAGGGCCTGCGGCCCAATGTGGTCGGCGAATTCGAAGACAGCGCCCTGATGTCGGTGTTCGCGGCCCGGGGCCTCGGCGTATTTCCGCTCAGCCGGCTGGGCGGCGACGACGTGGGCCTGCTGCGCGGCCTGCGGCCGCTGGCGCGTTGCGACAGCGTGCACGAGGAAATCCACGGCATCCGCAACCGCCGGGGCCAGCATCACCCCCTGGTGCAGCAGATCCTGGCGCAGGCCAAGACTTCGGTTTTTTCTTAACGATTGTCACAAAGACGCTGGTTTTTCGGGAAGACAATCCGCTCTATCGTTGAGCTTCTTTTTTTTGAATCCTCGGAGTACCACCGCAATGAAGAAAATCATCTGGCTCGCTTTCGCCGTGCTGGCCGCACTCTGGACCGGGCTGGTGGCGATCACGCTGCAGCTCGCGGACTGGGTGCTGGCCACGATCGCCACCGCGCAGGTGCCCGGCGCCGCGGCGCTGCAATCCACGCCCTGGCAGGCCCCGGCCTGGGCCGCGCCCTGGGCCGACGCCAGCCTCATCCAATCGCTGCAGGACAGCCTGGTATGGCTGGTGGGCGCCCTGAACCAGGTGCTGCCGGCCGCCGGCAGCCTGGGCACCTGGATTGCCGTGCTGGGCTGGATCTTCTGGGGCTTCATCATGGCGGCCCTGCTGGTGCTGGCCCTGATCCTGCACTGGCTGGCGGGCAAACGGGTGCAAGCCGACGGCGCGGGGCGCCAAGTGGTGTAATAAGGCAGGCGACGCGGCATCCCGGCGCGCTGCCTCCCAGGAGCGTACCGTGCCGTCCCGACTTATCCGCGCCGCCAGCTTGCCCGCCGCCATCCTCATCACCGCGTTCGCGCCGGCCCACGCCAGCACGGGCGCCACGCCCTACGGCGTCGAGGTCTGCACGCTCACCGGCACGTCGGGGCAATACAGCGTGCGGGTGCGCAACACCGGCTCGGCGCCGCTGGCCCGCGCCGACGTCACCGGCGTCAAGCTCGACGCCGGCGGCCAGGCCCAGGGCAACATCAGCGTCAGCCTGACCGACATTCCCCCCGGCCGATACGAAACGGCCATCCTGGCGCGGCACGGCGAATCGGCCGCGCTGGTCAGCATCGCCACCTACCAATCCGTCAACGGCGTCGAAACCCGGCAGCAGGAGCTGTTCGCCGGCAAGGTCGCGCATGTCTCGCCCGGCTCCGCGCTGCAATACACGCTGGCGCCGCTGGCGGTGCGCGGCTGGACGGTGGCGTATGGCGGGCCCAACAGCCCCCGGCTGGACGCCGGCAGCGCCGTGCTGCTGACCTACCCGGCGCGCAGCGGCAAGAAACTGGACACCCGCCCCGAAGCGGGTCGCACACCGACCGAAGTCGTGCCCTTGGCGCCCTGCCCCGCGCCGCGCGGCAAATAGCGCCAGGCGCAGCCGCCTTCGCCATGCGGGCGCCGATGCGTCCGCTTGACGGATGCCCTACGTACCGCTGAGCAGGTCGCGCTCGTTCAAGAGCGCATAGACGATCTCAGGCGTGTTGTCGAAGCCGCGCCGAATGGCGGCCGGGATCGACGCGCGCGTCTTGCGGCACAGGCCGGGCTGGGCGTCGAGCTGGATGGCGATGCCGCGCGAGGTGCGCACTTCGTTGTCGCTGGGGGTGATGCGCACCACGATGCCCAACTGCGCCTCGATACGGCCCTGCATGGCGCGCAGGTCTTCCAGGCTGGAGATGTTTTCCAGCCTCGCCACCAACCGCTTTTCTTCTTCGCGGGTCAGCCGCAGCACGCGCACGTCCGCCGCTGGATCGGCCAGCAGCCGGTCGCGGTCGCACTCACAGGCGCCCGGCGGGCATTCTTGACGGATGGGAAACGGGAAGTTCATGGCGCACCGCAAGCTATCCGTTGATTCTACAAGGCATAATTCGCCGACACGAAAATCCGGGAGGCGGTATCTTGAAAACGTTCCTGCTCGCGGCTGCCCTGGCCACCGTCGGCGCCCCTGCCTGCGCACGGGATTTCCCCTACGCCATCAAGCCGGACTTGCCGGCCGTCGTGACGGTCACCGGCACCGATCGCCAGGCGGTCAGCGTGCGCGTGCGCGGTGGCGCCAGGCAGGACCTGGCCAGCCTGGACGATGACGCCATCGACCAGATCCAGACCCCGGACATCAACCACGACGGCTATCGCGACCTCGTCATCGGCCAAAGCGGCGGCAGCACCCAGGTCTATGCCCGCCTGTTCCTGTATCGGCCAAAAGACGGCACCTTCCAGGAAATTCCGCATCCGGCGCCCGACGCCAGCCCCTGCCATCAGTTCGTCAACCCGGTATTCGACGCCAAACGGGCCGCCTTCTCGGTGGGCTGCCGCTACGGCGCAGACAGCTATGGGTCCGAAGACTACGTGCTGCGCGCCGATGGCACGGCGCGTCCAGTGCGCTGGATGAGCCGCGCGCGGTTCGACCTGGAAGACGCCTCCTTCGACGTCAACACCCGTTTCGATGACCAGGGCGCGGTGGCGCGCATCCAGATCGACGGCGAAGGCTCGCCGCTGGACGGCGACAGCCGCGTGCCGGTCAGCCGGCTCGACCTGTACGACGCACCCGACGTCAAGGCGCCCGCCACGCAGACGGCCCAGGCCGGCGAGCCACTGGAAGTGGTGGCGCTGCGCCCGCAATGGTTGCAGGTGCGCTATCCCGCGGGCCAGGCGGACGCGCCCCTGAAATGGGTGCGCTACGCGGACCTGAAGATCGACAAATACGCCTACGTGCCGCAACAGCGCTTGCCCATGCGCGGGCTGGAACTGTCGGTACGCGGCCACCTGGGCACGCAGCTTTACGAGGCCGGCGGCCGCTTCACGCTGTACGTGGCGAACCAGGGCCCCGGCACGGCGACGCTGGCATCGCCGCGCGTCTGGCTGCTGTTCTCCGATGCACAAGGGCGCCGCACCTTGCAGCCCCTGTACCCGCGCCCCGCGGTCACACTGGGCGCCCCGGCCCCGCCGCCCGCGCCGGCGGCCGACTCGTATTCGTCCCAGGTCGAAGACCGCCCCGCTCCGCCCCCCGCGGCCGCCCCCCACCACGTGGCGCGCTGGGCCGACGACCCGGTCGTGTGGCGCGCCGGAGAAGACGGCAGGCAGCAGTACCAGGTCAGCGAAGGCAACGGCCAGTACGTGCCGTTCTTTCCCGACCTGGCGCCGGGCCGCTACCGCCTGGCCGTGGTACTGACCGACCCGGACCTGCCAGCGCCGGTCTATTCGAACGAGATCGAAGTCGACTACCCGTTCCCGAAGCGGCCCTCCTGACGTGCAACCAATGAAAACCTCTTTGACACGCGGCTTGTGGCGCGCCCTGGCCGCCGGGGTCGCGCTCGTGCTGATCGCGGCAGGCGCCCTGGTGGCCGCGGGCCTGCTGGCCGACGCCCCCGCCGCCGACGTCGCCGTCGTGCTGGGCAATACCGTCGACGCCAACGGCAAGCCCTCACCGCGCCTGGCGGCCCGGCTGGACCGCGCCTACGACTGCCATGCCGCCGCGCGCTGCAAGATCGTCTTCGTGAGCGGCGGCGTCGACCCGGATGGCCACGACGAAGCCGCCGTGATGCGCGATTACCTGATCGCACGCGGCGTGCCCGCCGAACACATCGTGGCGGACAGCCTGGGCAACGACAGCTGGGCCACGGCCCGCCATGCCAGCGCCTACCTGCGCGAGCACGGCTACACCAGCGCCCTGGCGGTGACGCAGTACTTCCATGTGCCGCGCACCATGCTGGCGCTCAAGCGCCAGGGCGTGGCGCAGGTGGGCGGCGCCGCGCCCCGGTTCTTCGAGGCCCGCGACCTGTATTCGATCCTGCGCGAGCTGCCGGCCTTGGCCTGGTACGCCGTGCGGCCGCTATAGTTTCGCTTTCCCCTTTCCCTTTTCCTGCGCAGGCAACCCCGTGCATATCTTCCACAACCCCGTCCACAGCAAACACGATGGCCGCCAGGAAATGTTCCGCGGCAAGCTGGTGCCCTGCCACGAAACGCCGGCACGGCTCGAATACGTGCTGGATGCGCTGCGCCAGCGCGGCATCGGCGCGTTGCAGGCCCCGTCGGCGGCCGACATGGACCTGGTCCGGCGCGTGCACAGCCCGCGCTACGTCGACTTCCTGCAATGCGCCTGGGCCGACTGGATCGCGCTGGACCCGGCCAACGCCGACCTGGACATCCTGCCGTCGGTGTGGCCGGTGCGCGGTTTTCGCCACGACATCGCGCCCACCAACTTCGCCGCCCGCGTCGGCCTGTTCTCGTTCGACAGCGGCAGCCCGCTCACCGCCGGCACCTGGGAAGCCGCCACCGCCGGCGCGGCCTGCGCCATCGATGCCGCGCGGGCCGTCTCGGCCACCGGCGGCCCCCGCGCGGCCATGGCGCTGACGCGTCCGCCCGGTCACCATGCCGGGGCGGATTTCTTTGGCGGCTACTGCTTCCTGAACAACGCGGCGCTGGCCGCGCAGGCGCTGCGCGATGCCGGCGCTGCGCGCGTGGCCGTGCTTGACGTCGACTATCACCACGGCAACGGCACGCAGAGCATTTTCTACGAACGCGGCGACGTGCTGACGGTCTCGGTGCATGGCGACCCCACCACCGAATATCCGTTCTTCCTGGGCTATGCCGATGAAACCGGCCAGGGCGACGGCGCCGGCTGCAACCTGAACCTGCCGCTGGCCGCCGGCACCGACTTCGCCACCTGGATGCAGGCGCTGGACCAGGGCATCGACGCCATTCGGCGCTTCAAGGCGGACGCGGTGGTCATCGCCCTGGGCGTGGACACCTACGCAGGCGATCCGATTTCCAAGTTCAAGCTGCAAAGCGCGGACTACGTCCAGGTCGGTGCGCGACTGGCGCAACTGGGCCTGCCGGCGGTGTTCACGATGGAAGGCGGCTATGCGGTCGCCGAGGTCGGCATCAACGTCGCCAACGTGCTGGAAGGCTACGCCGGCTGAGCCATCGCGCGCATCCGCTGCCACAGCGCGTCGACGGCGGGGCGCGCGTCGCGACGGTCCTTGAACGCCAGGATCGCCACTTCGATATCCCAGGCCCGATTGGCCAGCGGCTGCAAGTCGGCCACCCCGCGCCGTTGCAACGCGCTGTCGGCCAACCAGGCCACGCCCAGGCCCTGGGCGGCCATGTCGCCCAGCACGTCCGACATCTCGGCTTCGAACAGCTTCACACCATGCAGCGGCTCGGGCCCGTTCTCAATCGCCGCATCGATCAGCCGCGCGAAATAGACGTTGGGTGAATACATCAGCAACGGTGCCGGCCGCGCAAGGGTGCCCGGGAAATCCAGGCCATCGCGCGCCAACAGCGCCCGCGACGCGTAGGGGCGAATCAACTCCGTGCCCAAGGTCAGGCTCTCGTAGCGCGCCAGATCCAGCGGCAGGGGCTGCGCCACCTGGTGAAAGCAGATCAGCAGGTCGGCCGTGCCCGACGTGAAGGCCGACACGGTGTCGTGCACATTGCCCGTCTGCAGGCTGCAACTGAGCTGCTGCCCCGCGCTCCATTTGCGCCACCACCCCGGCAGGTGCGTGGTCGCCAACGCGTATGACGTTGCCAGGCGTAACTGGTTGCGCGCCGGCACGGCGGCAATGCCGGCCCTGGCTTCGGCCAGCTGATTGACCAGTTCGATGGCCGAGACGAGAAAGCGCTCGCCCGCTTCGGTCAGCTGGGTGGGAAACGCGGACCGGTCGATCAGGCGCGCCCCGGCCCAATTCTCAAGGCTCTGTATGCGGCGGCTGAAAGCGGCCTGCGACAGATTGCGGGTTTCGGCCGCGCGGGTGAAATTGCGCAGCTCCGACAAGGTGATGAAGTCCTGCAGCCACCGGGTATCCATACTGCTCCTCGCGTGATTCGCACAGGCCATGCGTGCCGCGCATCGCCCATGCGTACTTCGCATTGGACGCCGGCTCCGCCGCGCCAGACACTGCGCCTGACGGTTCCGCATTGGAACCTGCCTACCGCCGGAGTATCAACATGGATCAAACCCTGCGCGCCGCAGCCCGCGAATACCTCATTCGCTACGGCGGCGACACCTTCCCGAACCTGTTCAGGTCGGCCAAGGGCACGATCGTGCGCGACGACACCGGACGTGAAATCCTGGATTTCACTTCCGGCCAGATGTGCGCGACCATCGGCCACAATCACCCCGCCATCGTCGAAGCCGTACACCGCGCGGGCGACACGGCTTTCCACTTCTTCAGCGGGATGATCCCGGAAGTGGTGGCGCAACTGGCCCAGACCGTGGCGCGCGACTGGATGCCGACCGGCCTGACCAAATCGATCTTCGTGAACACCGGTTCGGAGAGCAACGAAATCGCGCTGCGCATGGCCAAGATGCACAAAAGCGGCTTCGAGATCGTGGCCGTCGGCGGCTCCTGGCATGGCGTCACCAGCGGTGCGGGATCGGTCTCGTATGCCAGCGACCGCAAGGGCTACGGCGTGCCTCCGGCCGGCGTGTTCGTCATGCCCGAGCCCAATGCCTACCGACCCTACATCGCCGGACTGGATGGCGAGCAATCCGCCCTGGCCTGCCTGGAGATCGGCCTGAAAATGTTCGACATGGCATCCGCCGGCAGGCCCGCGGCCATCATCGTCGAACCGGTGATCAGTGCAGGCGGCGTGCTGGTGCCGCCCAAGTCGTACATGCAGGCCTTGCGCCGTGCCGCCGACGAGCGCGGCATGCTGCTGATCTTCGACGAGGCCCAGACCGCCTTCGGCCGCATCGGCAGCCGCACCGGCGCCGACCACTTCGACGTCACGCCCGACATCATCAGCGTATCCAAGACCCTGGGCGGCGGCCTGCCACTGGCCGCCACCATCACCACGCCGGCCATCGAACAGGACGTGCATGAAAAGGGTTTCACCTTCTACACCAGCCATGTGTCGGACCCCCTGCCCGCCACCGTCGGCCTGGCCGTGCTGGACACCCTGCAACGCGAACACCTGATCGAGCGTGCCCGCAAGCAGGGCGATTACCTGCGCCGCGGCCTGCTGGAACTGCAGCAACGCCATGAGGCCATCGGCGACGTGCGCGGCCTGGGCCTGCTGCTGGGCGTGGAACTGGTGCGCGATCGAGCCACCCGCGAGCCGTACCACGAATTGGGCGCCCTCACGACGCAGCGCTGCTTCGAGCTGGGCCTGTCGATGAACATCCGCCGCCGCCCCGAACGCGGAGCGGTCTGGCGCATTGCGCCGCCACTGACCGTCAGCAACGGCGAGATCGATCGTGCCATTTCGATCCTGGACCAGGCCCTGACCGAAAGCCTGGACAAGATCGCCACCACCCGCGCGCTGGCCGCGTAACCCCCTCATGGCGCCGGGCTGGGCCCGGCCGGAGAAGCAATGTCGATGTTCCACACTGTGTTCCGAACGACGGCCGGCGCCCTGGCGCTGGCCGCCACCAGCCTGGCCTATGCCGGCCCCACCCTGGACGCCGTCAAGAAGCGCGGCTACGTGCAATGCGGCGTCTCGACCGGCATCCAGGGCTTTTCCGCGCCCGACAGCAAGGGCGACTGGCAAGGCCTGGACGTGGACCTGTGCCGCGCCATCGCGGCCACCGTCTTCAACGATGCCAGCAAGTTCCGCCTGGCGCCGTTGACCACCCAGGCCCGCTTCACGGCCCTGCAATCCGGCGAGGTGGACGTGCTGACCCGCAACGTCACGCCGACCCTGGCACGCGACACCACCCTGGGCCTGCTCAGCGTGGCCGTGAACTACTACGACGCCCAGGGGGTGATGGTGCCCGCCAGGCTCGGCGTCAAGACCCTGAAGGAACTGGACGGCGCCACCTTCTGCGTGCAGCCCGGCACGGTGACCGAGCTGGCCCTGGCCGACTGGTTCCGCGGCAACAACCTGCACTTCAAGCCCGTGGTGATCGACAAGTACGACGAAATCGTGCGGGCCTTTTCCGCGGGCCGCTGCGATGCGTTCACGTCCGACAAATCACAGCTGGCCGCTTCGCGCACCACCCTGGAGCATCCCGAGCGCTACGTGATCATGGATGAGAACATCACCAAGAGTCCGCTCGGCCCCATGGTGCGCCAGGGCGACGAAAGCTGGCTGAACGTGGTCCGGTGGACCTTCTACGCCACGCTGGAAGCGGAAGAATTCGGCCTGACCTCGGCCAATGTGGACAGCCAGTTGCAAAGCGCCAACCCCAATGTGCAGCGCATCCTGGGCGTCACGCCCGGCATGGGCCGCAACCTGGGCGTGGACGACAAGTGGGCGTACTCGGTGATCAAGCAGGTGGGCAACTACGGCGAAAGCTACGAGCGCAACCTGGGCATGGCCAGCGCCATGAAACTGCCGCGCGCGCTCAATGCACAGTGGCGCGATGGCGGGCTGATGTACGGCTGGCCGGTGCGTTGACGCGGGGCGGGCAGTCGTCGCAACCGGATCAGTCACGCGTTTCCAGCGCTTTGTTGATGCGCAGCGCCAGCAGCGTGCAGGCCGTGCCGGACAGCAGATAGATGCTGACCGCCACCAGCCCGAAGCGCGCCGACAGCCCCAGCGCCACCAGCGGCGCGAAGGCCGCACCGATCAGCCAGGCCATGTCGGTGGTGAGCGCGGCGCCGGTGTAGCGGAAACGCTTGCTGAAGTTGGCCGTGACGGTGCCGGACGCCTGGCCGTACGACAGACCCAACAGCGCGAAACCGATCAGGATGAAGGCATCCTGCGCCGTGGGGCTGCCGCCCAGCAGCCAGGGCGTGAACAGCGCGAACACGCCGATCAGGCCGGCCAGGAGGCCCAGCGTGGTGCGCCGGCCGATGCGGTCGGCGATCAGGCCCGAAGCGATGGTGCCCAGGATGCCGACGAACGCACCGATGATCTGCACGATCAGGACGTCGGATATCTGCTGCGTGGCGCTGACCGCAATCCAGGACAGCGGGAACACGGTCACCAGGTGGAACAGCGCATAGCTGGCCAGCGCCGCGAACGCTCCCAGGAACAGGTTGTAGCCCTGCTCGCGGACCATCTGCGTGGTGCCGATGGGTTCGAGTTCGCCTTCTTCGAGCAGTTGGGTGTATTCCTCGGTCAGCACCAGCCGCAGCCGCGCGAACAGCGCCACCACGTTGATGGCGAAGGCCACGAAGAACGGGTAGCGCCAGCCCCAGTCGAGGAAATCGGCTTCGGTCAGCGTGACGTGCAGGTACAGGAACAGCGCGCTGGCAATCATGAAGCCGATAGGCGCGCCCAGCTGCCCCAGCATCGCATACCAGCCGCGGCGGTTGGGCGGCGCGTTCAGCGCCAAGAGCGACGGCAGGCCGTCCCACGAACCGCCGAAGGCCAGGCCCTGCAGGCAACGGAACACGGCCAGCAGCACGATCGCATGCGCACCGATGACGTTGTAGCCGGGCAGGAATGCCATGCCCACCGTGGCGGTGCCGAGCAGGAACAGCGCGGTGGTGAGCTTGGTGCCGCGGCCCCAGCGCCGCTGGATGGCCATCGACAGCGCCGTGCCGATGGGCCGCGCGATGAAAGCGAACGAGAAGATGACGAAGGCCCACAGCGTGCCTTCCAGCTGCGGCTCGAACGGGAAGAAGACGCGCGGAAACACCAGCACGCAGGCGATGCCGAACACGAAGAAGTCGAAGTATTCGGACGCCCGTCCGATGACGACGCCGACGGCGATCTCGCCAGGCGCCACCTTGGCGTGGCTGGGCGCGGCGCCCGCCGAACCCGGAAGGGGCAAGGGGGAGACGTGACCGGGAACCTGCGTGGTGGTCGCCATGTGATTGCTCGCTGAAAGGAAGTTAAGACGCCTTGTCTACGCTTTTGCAATACACCGGTATGCACGGGCGCCAATGGCTTTGCGGGCCGCAGCCCGACAGTGCCCGGCCCCGCCCCGCACGCCTTGGGCGTGCATACTTTTGCTCTTTTTACCCTAGATTTTTCGCGGCTTCCAGCGTAGTGTTGCGTTTACCTCCCACGGTTACGTTTCGAGGTATGGCCATGCCGTCTTTCCCCAGGCTTAGCGGTTTGATCCTGTTTGCCGCCCTGCCATTGCTCGCAGGATGCAATGCAGTATTGCTCTCGCCATCCGGCGACGTGGCGGTGCAGCAGCGCAACCTCATCATCATCTCCACGGGCCTGATGCTGCTGATCATCGTGCCGGTGATCTTCCTGACCTTCCTGTTCGCATGGCGCTACCGCGCCAGCAACCGCGAGGCCCACTACGATCCCGACTGGAACCACTCCACCATGCTGGAGCTGCTGATCTGGGCCGCGCCGCTCCTGATCATCATCGCGCTGGGCGCCCTGACCTGGGTCAGCACCCACCAGCTGGATCCTTACCGGCCGCTGGCGCGCCTGTCCGAAGGCCGCGAGGTGCCGGCCGGCACCAAGCCGCTGGTGGTCGAAGTGGTGGCGCTGGACTGGAAATGGCTGTTCCTG
Organism: Achromobacter sp. 1014246743; assembly: GCF_059760725.1. Lineage (NCBI taxonomy): Bacteria > Pseudomonadati > Pseudomonadota > Betaproteobacteria > Burkholderiales > Alcaligenaceae > Achromobacter > Achromobacter sp. 1014246743. Next base: position 13,606 of record NZ_JCBANA010000087.1, on the reverse strand, counting down.
TACCCCGAACAGGGCATCGCCACCGTCAACGAAATGGCCGCCCCCGTCGACCGCCCGATCCAGTTCAAGATCACCTCGTCGACGGTCATGAATTCGTTCTTCGTGCCCGCGCTGGCCGGCCAGATCTACGCCATGCCTGGCATGCAGACCACGCTGCACGCGGTCATCAACCATCCCGGCGACTACGAAGGCCTGTCGGCCAACTACAGCGGCGCGGGCTTCTCGGGCATGCGCTTTCGCTTCCATGGCATGGACACGCAGGGCTTCGAAAAATGGATCGCCGACGCACGCGCCTCGGGCAATGCGCTCAGCCGCGAAACCTACCTGAAGCTTGAGCAACCCAGCGAACGCAACCCGGTGCAGCGCTATGCCAGCGTGGCGCCCGGCCTGTTCGACGCCATCGTCAATCGCTGCGTGGAACCCAACCGCATGTGCATGAAAGACGCCATGGCGATCGACGCGGGCGGCGGCATGGGCATTCCCGGCGCGCACAACATCGCCAGCCTGGATGCCGCCACGCGCGAACGCCTGGGCCTGACCGACACCCCGCCGCGCAAGTACGTGGGCGCCATGTGCACGTCGGCCGCCGAATTGACGATGTAGGGCCGGCCCGGCGCACCGGTCCGGCCGCATGAAATCAAGGTCTTCACCCTGGAACCGAGATGACTGATCAACCAGACCTCACCAAGCTGATCTTCGGTCGCCTGACCTGGGATGCCATTCCCTTTCACGAGCCCATCCTGCTGGTCACCTTCCTGATGGTGGCCGTGGGCGGGGTGGTGGTGCTGGGCGCCATCACCTACTACAGGAAGTGGGGCTACCTGTGGCACGAATGGTTCACCAGCATCGACCACAAGAAGATCGGCATCATGTACATGATCCTGGGCATCGTGATGCTGCTGCGCGGCTTTGCCGACGCCATCATGATGCGGTTGCAGCAGGCCGTGGCCTTCGGCGATTCGACCGGCTACCTGCCGCCGCACCACTATGACCAGATCTTCACCGCGCACGGCGTGATCATGATCTTCTTCGTGGCCATGCCGCTGGTCACGGGGCTGATGAACTACGTGGTGCCGCTGCAGATCGGTGCGCGCGACGTGGCCTTCCCGTTCCTGAACAACTTCAGCTTCTGGATGACCACCGGCGGCGTCGTGCTGGTGATGATGTCGCTGTTCGTCGGCGAATTCGCCCGCACCGGCTGGCTGGCGTATCCGCCTTTGTCAGGCATCGCGCAAAGTCCGGACGTCGGGGTCGATTACTACATATGGGCGTTGCAGATCGCGGGGGTAGGCACATTATTGTCAGGGGTGAACCTGCTGGTCACCATCGTCAAGATGCGCGCGCCAGGCATGTCGCTGATGCGCATGCCGATCTTCACCTGGACCGCGCTGTGCACCAACGTGCTGATCGTGGCGGCCTTCCCGGTGCTGACCGCAGTGCTGGCGCTGCTGTCGATGGACCGCTACGTGGGCACCAACTTCTTCACGGCGGACTTCGGCGGCAACGCCATGATGTACGTGAACCTGATCTGGATCTGGGGCCACCCCGAGGTCTACATCCTGATCCTGCCGGCCTTCGGCATTTTCTCGGAAGTCGTGGCCACCTTCTGCAGCAAGCGCCTGTTCGGCTATGCGTCGATGGTGTACGCCACGGTCGTGATCACGGTGCTGTCGTACCTGGTGTGGCTGCATCACTTCTTCACCATGGGGTCCGGGGCCAGCGTGAACTCGTTCTTCGGGATCACGACGATGATCATCTCGATCCCCACGGGAGCCAAGATCTTCAACTGGCTGTTCACGATGTACCGCGGCCGCATCCGCTTCGAAGTGCCGATGCTCTGGACCATGGGCTTCATGGTGACCTTCGTGATCGGCGGCATGACCGGCGTGCTGCTGGCGGTGCCGCCGGCCGACTTCGCGCTGCACAACAGCCTGTTCCTGATCGCGCACTTTCACAACGTCATCATCGGCGGCGTGCTGTTCGGCCTGATGGCCGGCATCACCTACTGGTTCCCCAAGGCCTTCGGCTACAAGCTGGATCCGTTCTGGGGCAAGTGTTCATTCTGGTTCTGGCTGGTGGGCTTTTACTTCGCCTTCATGCCGCTGTACGTGCTGGGGCTGATGGGCGTGACCCGCCGCGTCAATCACTTCGAGGACATGTCGCTGCAGATCTGGTTCCAGGTGGCCGCATTCGGCGCCTTCCTGATCGCCATCGGCATTGCCTGCTTCCTGATCCAGCTGGTGGTCAGCTACCGCCGCCGCGAATCGTTGCGCGACCTGACCGGCGACCCCTGGAACGGCCGCACGCTGGAATGGTCGACGTCGTCGCCGCCGCCCAACTACAACTTCGCCTTCACGCCGCGCGTGCATGACCAGGACGCGTGGTGGCAGATGAAGCAGCACGGCTACCAGCGCCCGCAGACCGGCTTCATTCCCATCCACATGCCCAAGAACACCTGGGCGGGCATCGTGCTGGCGGGCATCAGCGTGGTGATGGGCTTTGCGCTGATCTGGCACATGTGGCCGCTGGCGGTGCTGTCGTTCGCCGCGCTGGTCGTCGTGTCCATCGTCCATACCTTCAACTACAAGCGCGAGTACTACGTGCCGGCCGACGAGGTCGTGCGCACGGAAGACGCCCGCACCCACTTGTTGGCGAAACATGTCTGATACCCTGGCCCCCACCCTGCCCGGCGGCGCCACGCCGCCCCCGGAGCCCGTTTTCCACGTGCCCGGCGAACATCACCCGAAGAACGGCACCCTGCTGGGCTTCTGGGTCTACCTGATGAGCGACTGCCTCATCTTCGCCTGCCTGTTCGCCACCTATGGCGTGCTGGGGCGCAACTACGCGGCCGGGCCGTCCGGCGCCGACCTGTTCGACCTGCCGCTGGTGGCCGTGAACACGTCGCTGCTGCTGCTGTCGTCCATCACCTACGGTTTTGCCATGCTGGAGATGCGGCGCAACCGGGTGGGCGCCACGCAGGGCTGGCTGGCGGTCACCGGCATCCTGGGGCTGGGCTTCCTGTGCCTGGAACTGTATGAGTTCGCGCACCTGATCCACATCGGTGCGGGTCCGCAGCGCAGCGCGTTCCTGTCGTCGTTCTTCACCCTGGTGGGCACGCACGGGCTGCACGTCACGTTCGGCATCGTCTGGCTGGTGACCATGATGGTGCAGGTCCGCATGCATGGCCTGATCCCCGAAAACCGCCGCCGGCTGATGTGCCTGTCGATGTTCTGGCACTTCCTGGACCTGATCTGGGTCGGCGTGTTCACCTTTGTCTACCTGATGGGAGTGCTGCCATGACCGCCCATGCCGACCACGCTGGCCACGGCGGCCACGACCACCACGACGACGATGACGGCGCCGCCCACGGCACCCTGAAAAGCTACGTCACCGGCTTCGTGCTGGCGGCCATCCTGACGGCGATTCCATTCTGGCTGGTGATGGGCCGCGTGTTCGACAGTTCGCGCACCACCGCGCTGATCATCCTGGCGTTCGCGGCGGTGCAGATCGTGGTGCACATCGTGTACTTCCTGCACATGGACGCCAAGTCCGAAAGCGGCTGGAACATGTTGGCGTTAATATTCACCCTGGTGCTGGTCGTGATTACGCTCAGCGGATCCATCTGGATCATGTATCACTTGAACTCCAACATGATGCCCATGTCCGTCCACGACATGCGGAATATGCCCTGATGTGATGGCGGCAACAAAAGACTCTTCCCTACCCGGCGACACCTCCCGCAATCCCCGCAAGGCAAGCACCCTGGTCATACTCGGGGTGATTGCCGTTGCGCTGTTCGCGGGCCTGTGCGCCCTGGGCACCTGGCAGGTGCATCGGCTGGCCTGGAAACAAGGCCTGATCGCGCAGGTCGACCAGCGCGCCCACGCGGCGCCCACGCCCGCCCCGGCGCGGGCCGACTGGGCGGCGCTGACGTCGGACAACGCGGAATACCGCCGCGTGTCGGCGGCCGGCGTGTACCAATACGACAAGCAGACGCTGGTGCAGGCGGCCACCGAGCTGGGCAGCGGCTACTGGGTCATGACGCCCCTGCAACTGGCGAATGGCGGCGGCACGGTGCTGGTGAACCGCGGCTTCGTGTTGCCCGAGTGGCGCAAGAGCCAGGCCGCCGGCCAGGCGCAAGCCCAGGCCGAGGCCGCGGCGGCCCCGGTGCAGGTCACCGGCCTGTTGCGCATGGGCGAACCGGGCAGCGGCTTTCTGCGCAACAACGATCCGGCGTCCAACCTCTGGTATTCGCGCGATCTGCCGGCCATTGCGGCGGCGCGCGGGCTGACGGCGTCGGACGTGGCGCCCTACTTCATCGACGCGGACGCCGCCCCCGGCGCCGCCCGCGATCCGGCCAAGGCCCCCGTGGCCGGCCTGACGGTGCTGACCTTCCCGAACAATCACCTGGTGTATGCCATCACCTGGTACGCCCTGGCCGCCATGGTCATCGTGGGCGTGGCCATCGTGGTGCGGGAAGAACGACGCCTGCGCGGGCGCCGCGGCTAGGACGGCGGCGACGGTCTCTCGGGCCGTGGCCGCGCGCTCAGACCGGTCTGGAAATTGCCGTAAATAGCCAGATCTTCGTCCGAATTGCCGGAAAATAGACCAGACTGGTCTACACTAAGGGTTGGGAACACCGCTGGGCGCCTTGCCTAACGTGCTGTTCCCTTTGTTTTTTCCACCCTTACTCTAGGAGTTTTCCGGATGAAAAAGACGCTGCTCGCAGCCGCAATGTTGACCACCTTTGCAGGCGTCGCTCAGGCAGAAACGTCAGTCACTCTCTATGGTGTCATCGACACCGGCCTCGGCTACAACAAGATCAAGGGCGATGGCTATGACGGCAGCAAACTCGGCATGATCAACGGCATCCAGGCCGGCTCCCGCTGGGGCCTGCGCGGATCCGAAGATCTGGGCGACGGCCTGCGCGCCGTGTTCACGCTGGAAAGCGGTTTCGATTCGGGCAACGGCTCGCGCGCCCAGAACGGCCGCCTGTTCGGCCGCCAGGCCACCATCGGCCTGGCCAGCGACGCCTGGGGTACCGTGGAATTCGGCCGCCAGGCGACCGTGGGCTCGAACTACCTGGCCGACATCGACCCCTTCTACACCAGCTACACGCAATCCAACCTGGGCCTGGGTTTCAGCGCAGCCAACACCATGCGCTGGGACAACATGGTCATGTACCGCAGCCCCTCGATGAGCGGCTTCGAGTTCGCCGCGGGCTACTCGTTCAACGCGGACGACACCAACGCCAACGAAACGGGCTTTCGCACCGCCGACAACTCGCGCGGCATCACCGTCGGCGCGCGCTATGTGCAAGGGCCCCTGAACCTTACGCTGACCTACGACCAGCTCAACGGCTCGAACCGCGCCGCCATCGACCACGATGCCACCCCGCGCCAGTACGCCGCCGGCATCTCGTACGACCTGGAAGTCGTGAAGCTGGCCGCCGCCTACGGCCGCACCACCGATGGCTGGTTCGTCGGCCAGGACCTGCCCGGCGGCACGCCGTTCAGCGATGAGTTCGGCACCAACCGCTACGTCGACGGCTTCAAGGCCAACGCCTACATGCTGGGCGCGACCATCCCCGTGGGTGGCGCCAGCAGCGTGTTCACGTCGTGGCAGCACGTGTCGCCGTCCAACGACCGCCTGACCGGCGGCGATGCCAACATGAACGTCTGGAGCGTGGGCTACACCTACGACCTGTCCAAGCGCACCAACCTGTACGCCTACGGTTCGTACGGCAAGGACTACGCGTTCATCGACGGCCTGAAGAGCACCGCGGCCGGCGTCGGCATCCGCCACGTGTTCTAAGGCGCTGCGGCGCGCCTGTGCAGCCTTCGTCCCGGAGGCTCGCCATAGGCGCGCCGAAACATGGCAATGAAGGCGCTGTCACTGGCATAGCCCACCGAATGCGCCACTTCGGTGACCGAGGCCCCCTCGGCCAGCCGGGCCCGCGCGATCAGCAGCCGGCACTGGGTGCGCCAGCGGGTGAACGGCAACCCCGTCTCGGCCAGGAAGGCGCGCGCCAAGGTGCGGCCGCTGGCGCCGACCTGCTTGCCCCAGTCTTCGATGGACCGCGGGCAAGCCGGGTCGGCCAGCAGCGCCTGCGCAATCGGCGCCAGCCGCCGGTCGCGCGGCATCGGCAGATGCAGCGGCGCCGTGGGCGCCGCTGCCAGTTCATCCAGCAGGGTGGCCACCAGGCGCTGCCGGACTGCGTCCAGCGGCTGGTCCGACGGCCACTGCGTGATGCGCACGATCATCTCGCGCAGCAAGGGATTGACGTCCAGGATGCCCGGTTGCTGCGGCAGGTCCGGAAAAGAATCCACGTCGAAATACAGGCTGCGATAGGCGAATGCGCCCTGCATGACCGTGCGGTGCACACAACCTGCCGGCAGCCAGGCCGCCTGCAAGGGCGCCAGTTGCCCCACGCGGTCCGCCAGATGCAAGGTCACCCCGCCCCGCACCTGATACAGCAATTGTGCGCGCCGATGGGCATGCCAGTCCGAGGCATGCGCGCGGGTGTCGATGGCCTGGCCCACGACAGGACAGGCCACGCTGTCGGGATCTTCGACGAACGCGGGAGAATAGACGGGCATGTCCGATTGGCGATGTTTTATGGCGAGATGTCGTGATTTTGCGCAAAGCCGGCCGGATACGCTAGGGTCCTTTTGCCGCACCGCCTCGCCATGGCTCATTCTCCCTCGTCCGCGCCCGCATTGCCGCCGCGCTGGCTCATCATCGCGCTGCTTGCCTTGCCTCAGATCGCGGAAACCATCCTGGCCCCGGCCCTGCCGGACCTGGCGCGCCAGTGGCGCCTGGACACGGCCGCCACCCAGCCTGTCATGGGCGTTTTCTTCGTGGGCTTTGCCTGCGGCGTGCTGCTGTGGGGCCAACTGGCCGACGCCTGGGGCCGCCGCCCGGCGTTGCTGACCGCGCTGGCCATCAGCCTGGCGGGCACGCTGGGCGCCGCGGTCGCCCCGCACTACGAGTGGCTGCTGGCCGGACGCTTCGTGCAGGCACTCGGCCTGGCGGCGTGCTCGGTCGTGACGCAGACGCTGTTGCGGGACTGCCTGGCCGGTGAACCCCTGACGCGCTACTTCGTGACGCTGGGCGCGGTGCTGGCGTGGTCCCCCGCCGTGGGCCCGCTGACGGGGCAACTGGTGGCGCAGCGCCAGGGCTATGCGGGCGTGCTGACCGCGATCGCGCTCGCCATTGCCGCGCTGTTGCTTTGCGCCCTGCGCCATTGGCGCGAAACACGGCCGGCCGCCACGACCGCGGTGCCGCTGGCGGCGCTGGCGCGCCAGATGCTGGCCGATGCCGACCTGCGCGTGGCCGTGCTGCGCGTGGCGGGCCTGAACCTGCTGGTGTTTTCGTTCTATGCCGCCGGGCCGTTCATGACCGGCGAATTGCCTGGCCTGGGATTCGGCTGGGTCGGGTTGGGCGTCGCCCTGGCCGGCACGCTGGGCGCGATGTTGAACCGTCTGCTGCCCGCCGCCTCGTCCGCGGACACGCGGGTAGGCCATGGCCTGCGTTGCGTCGCCGCGGGCGCGGTTGCGCAAGCCGCCGCCGTGCTGTGGCGCCCCGAACCGGGCTGGCTGTGGGCGGCCACGGCGCTGCCGATCTTCGTGGGCTATGGCCTGGCGATTCCCAATCTGCTGGGGCCGGCGCTGCGCCGCTATGGGCATTGCCTGGGGCGGGCCGGCGCGCTGTTCGGGCTGGCCTATTACAGTCTGCTGGGTCTGGGGCTGGCGGCCAGTGCGTGGCTGCCGTTCGACACGCCCCGGCCGCTGTCCGCGGCCTGGGTGGCCGTGGCCCTGCTGTTGATCGGGCTGCGCGGCAGCGCGCCGACCATTTTGTCGCGGACATGACAGATGCAATGATCACGCAACACGATTCCGTCATCATTGGATACTTCCCTGATCAATCCCCCTTTGACGCCCATGCCCCGCACGCCTGCCTCCGTTGCTCCCCTGCCCTTTGCCGCCCGCTGGCGCCCCGCCTTGCGTGTGCTGGCGCTGGCCACGCTGCCGTTGTGGCTGGCGGCCTGCAATGGCAGCAGCGACGATGACGACGCCCCCGCCCCCCCGCCCCCGGTCGCGCAAACCCCGACCCCGACGCCGCCGCCCGTCGACACCCGCAACCCGGCCTACCTGGCCGCCAAGACGGGCGACGTGCTCAAAGTGCGTATCGAAGAACTGCGCCCCACCCAGGCGGCCATCGGCTACGACCAGATCTACTACAAGCTCGGCCGCTGGCAGGGCGACTTCGCCCGCCCGACCTGGGCCGGCAACCCGGCCAACCAGCTGGACTACGTGAACCGCACGGTCGGCAAGAAATTCAGCGACTACTGCGAAGACATGGGCGGCACCACGGCCATCGCATTCACCTCGGTCGCCCAGGCCCAGGCCGCCCGCCTGGACAAGCCCGACACCTTCGCCTGCACCGCAGCGCCCGGCAGCGATCCCGCCAACCTGAAGACGGTGGTGATCGGCTGGGACGGCAATCTGTACCTGACGGACGGGCACCACACGTTCTCGTCGTTGCGCGAGATCTTCGACGGCGGTCCCAAGCTGCCGGTGTGGGTCAAGGTCAGCGCCAACTACAGCAACCTGGGCACGGCGTCCGCGTTCTGGCAACGCATGGTCGACGAGCGTCGCGCCTGGTTGCGTGACGGGCAGAACCAGCCCATTACCGTGGACCAGCTGCCATCCCGCGTGGGCATCGCCAATGCGCAGGAAGCCGGCGGCATGCAGGAAGACCGCTACCGCTCGCTGGTGTATTTCACCCGCGACATCGCCTACAGCAACGGCAACCTGCCCGAGTTCGCCGAATTCCTGTGGGGCGACTGGTTGCGCCGCCAGGTGGCCGGCGGCCAACTGGCCGGCCTGGACACGTACGCCATGGTGGCGCCGGCCACGCCCGCGCAGATCCTGACCGTCAGCACGCTGAGCGCCGCATTGGCGCCCACCGGCGCCAACGACGGCTACGCCGCCGCGGTCCGCAACGCCGCCCTGAAGATGTCGGCGCTGGCCGACACCGACATCGTGTACCAGGACACCACCGCGGCCAGCCTGGGCCGCATCGTGCTGGTGCCGGGCGCCGCCAGCGGCACGCCCACCAAGGCGGCGCGCGACGCGCTTGAAGAGCTGCCGCGCAATGACGTCAAGACCAACGGCGACCCGCGCACGGCCGGCAAGCTCTGGTATTCGGTGAACTACCGCGCTTGCGGCAAGCCCGCCGCCGGCACCTGCTGGGGCTGGTAGGCGCGCGCCGCGGTCGCGCGCCCTGTGCCGGACAACGCCGCGCCGCTCAGGCGCGGCGTTGTCACGTTCAGACTTCGCCTTGCATCGCCGGACGGCTCTTGACCTTGCCCAGCCACGCCTGCACCCTGGGATGCGCCGCCACCGGCGCCCCCACCATGGCGGAGTAGCCGACCACGGACCCGACCACCAGGTCCGCCAGCGAGTACTCGCCGCCCAGCATCCAGGGCTGGCGCGTCAGGTGCGCATCCAGCAACCCCAGCAGCGAATCCAGGTCGGCGGTGGCGCGTGCGGCCTGGCCGGCATCCCGGATGTGTTCATCGCCATAGGCCGTCAGGAACAGGCGCGACAGCACCGCGCCATACGTCACGTAGGCCCAGGCGCACCACGACAGCGCGGCCAGCCGCTCGGGCGTGCCGGCGGCGGGCCACAGGCCTTGCTTGACGCCCCAGTTTTCGCCCAGCCACAGGTGGATCGCCAAGGCCTCGAACATCGGCGCGCCGTCCACCGTCAGCGTCGGCACCTTGCCATTGGGATTGAGGGCCAGGAATTCCGGGCGGCGCTGTTCGCCCGCGCGGATATCCACCTTCACGCGTTCGTGCGGGACCTGCAATTCGGCCAGGGCGCAGGCGATGGGCGACGCGCTGGACTGGGGATACCAATAGAAAACGATGGACATGGAAAAGCCTCCGGATGTCGGGGTAGGTGCCGCGGCCCCATGGCCGCTGACGACGGACGAACTGTAGAATCCATTGCGGACAGTTTCCGCCCTCGATAAGGGCTATCGTCGACGCACCATGCTCAGCTCCAGCAACCGCCTGCTACGCCTGCTTTCCCTGTTGCAGACCCGCCGTCATTGGGCCGGCGCCGACCTGGCGCAGACCCTGGCGGTGCATCCGCGCACGCTGCGGCGCGACATCGACCGGCTGCGCGAACTGGGTTATCCGATCCAGGCCAGCAGCGGCGTGGCGGGCGGCTATGCGTTTCGCGCGGGCAACACGCTGCCCCCCCTGCTGCTGGACGATGATGAAGCCATGACGGTGGCGATCACGCTGCGCACGGCCGCCACCGGCTCGGTCGGCGGCGTGGAAGAAGCCGCGCTGCGCGCCCTGGTCAAGCTGGAACAGGTCATGCCGACGCGGCTGCGGCACAAGCTGGACGCGCTGCGCTCGGCCATCGTGCCGCTGCCGCGCGGCGGCCCGCTGGTGGACGCGGGCCAGCTGGCCACGCTGGCGGCCGCCTGCCGCGACCAGCTGCGCGTGAACTTCGATTACGCCGACAGCCGCGGCCAGGCCAGCACCCGCCAGGTCGAGCCGCAGGGGCTGGCGCACACGGGCTACCGCTGGTATCTGGTGGCGTGGGATCCGGCGCGCGACGATTGGCGCACCTTCCGGCTGGACCGCATCACCGGCCCGGTCGCGCCGGGCGCGCACTTCGCGCCGCGTCCGCCGCCCGAAGGGGGCGACCTGCGGGCCTATGTGGCGCGTTCCGTCGGCCAGGCGCCCAATGCCGAAGAGGCCCGCATCGTGCTGCACGCGCCGCGCGCGGTGATGGCGGCGCGCATACCCGCATCGGCCGGCCAGGTCGAGGCGCTGGACGACGACAGCCGCTGCCTGCTGCGCTGCACCGGCCAGTCACTGGAAGCGCTGACGTACTGGCTGCTGGCGCTGGAAGTGGAATTCGACGTGCTGGCGCCGGCCTCGCTGGCCGAGCGCTTTCGGGCGGCGGGCGAGCGGGTCGGCCGCATGCTGCAACGGCACGCGGCCGGCGGCCGCGGCTAGGCGGGCAGAGGCGGCGGCGACAGGCGGGCGGCCATCCTGCAACATCGAGGGCCGCGGCCCTGCCGACAACAGAGGATCGCGGTGCCGCCCGCTTGCGAACGTCAGCTGACCTGCTTGGCCTGGTCGGCCTTGGCCAGCTGCTGCATCATCAGCGACACCTTCTCGGCGACCTTCAGCTTGTCGGCGGCCGACATGGCGTCGTAGTCCTTCTTGGAAATGCCCAACGCGGCCAGCGCGGCGTAGAACATCTTGTCCTGCAGCGACATGGACGCGTACTCCGTGAACTCCTGCTCGGCCGCGGACGGCGCGGCCTGGGCCGCGCCCTTCACGCCGCCGGCCAGGGCCGAAGCGCCGCGTTCCTGCGCATTGACGAACGCGGCACGGAAAGCGCCAGACGACGCGCTCTGGCCAGAGGAGGTCTTGCGGGTGTCGTCCGCCTTGCCGGCGGTCAAGGGATTCACGGCGATCATGGGGTAGCCTGGTCGTGGAGAGTCTCGATCATCCGAACGTTACTCCCGCGGCGGCCGGGGCGATTGGCCGGACTGCCGCCCGATACGGCGCCTTATCCGCCGATTGCCCCCGATGCGCATTCGCCGCCGTTCGAGTATCTTGTGACTCCCTTGCACCCAACCGGAGCTCGACCCCATGAGTCTCGATCCCACGCCTGACACGCCCGTTTCCCCCGTCGTCGCCAATCCGCAGGCCGACGTGTTCCTGCAATTCCTGGTGAACCTGGTGAACAACGGCGGCCAGCTCAAGAGCATCGGCGTCACGCTGCAGATGGGCGGCATGCTGGTGTCCGGCTCGATCGTGTCGGGCGCCGAATACTTCGACCGCTTCGCCGAAAGCTTCGCCGATTCGCTGACGGACATGGAATCGTCGGCCCGGCAAACCGTGCGCAGTTCGCTGGCCGAGCTGGGCGACGTGTTCCGCCTGCCGCAGCCGGCCGAACCGCTGCCCAACTACATCCACCTGGCCGATGCCCTGTTCTTCACCGCCGACGGCACGCCCATCGCCGGGCAGCCCACGCTGTGGCGCGGCCGCAGCAACGCGGTCGACGGCTTCATCCTGGGCCGCCTGCAGGCCGAGCAGATCGGTTGAGCGGGCCGCGCAATCCTGGTGCAGAATAGTCCGTCCGCCCTTCCTGCCCACTTGACCGCGCCCCGCATGCAAAGACTACGCATCGTCCTCGCCGATGACCATCCGCTGGTGCTGATGGGCATGAGCGACCTGCTCGCCAAGGACCTGAGTTTCGATGTCGTGGCCACGCTGTCGAGCCCGACGGCGTTGGTCGAGCACCTGGCGCAAGATCTGCCGCAGGTCGTCATCACCGATTATTCGATGCCCGGCGACGAGACCTACGGCGATGGCATCCGCCTGGTCAAGTACCTCATCCGCCACTACCCGGCAACCCGCATCGTGGTGCTGACCATGGTGTCCAACCCCATGATCATCTCGGCGCTGTACGACGCCGGGGTCGCGGCGGTGGTGCTCAAGCGCGATGACCTGGCCGAAATCGTCACCGCGCTGCACACCCTGCAAGCCGGCCGCCGCTACTATCCGCCGGATTTCCAGCGCGACGGCAGCGCGGCAGCGCGCACCCGCTTCCTGGGCGAACGCATCAACAGCCTTACGCCCAAGGAATTCGAAGTGCTGCGGCTCTTCGTGCGCGGCGAATCCATGATGCAGGTCGCCGACAGCCTGAAGCGCAGCGTCAAGACCGTCAGCGGCCAGAAGATATCGGCCATGCGCAAGCTGAACGTGCAGACCGACCAGGAACTGGTGACGTTCTGCGCCGAAAGCGGCATGTTCCAATAGCGCCTTTACCGCAACACCACAGAGACGATGGCATGACGCAGCCCCCGATAACGGGCCTGGCGCTGGATCGCAAGGCCATGCAGGCGCTGATCGAACAGGCACAGGACCGCCCCCTGGTCTTCGAAGACTGCGATTTCCAGGACGCCGATTTTTCCCGGCTGGACCTGCGCGGCGCGCGCTTTACCGCCTGCGCCATCGCCGACACCTCGTTCCAGGGCGCCACGCTGGCCGACACCGAGTGGCTGCGCTGCCGCGGCGGCCACGCCGTGTTTGCCTCGGCCGACGCCAGCGACGCGGTGTTTTCCGGCTGCGACCTGAACAATTCCAGCTGGCGCCGCGCGCGCCTGGCCACGGCCCGCTTTCGTGGCTGCAAGCTGACGGGGTCCGACTTCGACGGCATCGCCTGCCTGGGCTGGACGCTCGAAGAATGCCTGCTGGTCGGCGCGCTGGTGCGCGGCATCTCGTTTCGCAAGACCGCCCTGCATCAGCTGGATTTTTCCGATGCCGACCTGACCGGCTGCGACTTTCGCGACACGGTGTTCCACGGCGGCAGCCTGCGCAATGCCACGCTGAAGAATGCGCGCTTCGAAGGCGCGGACCTGCGCGAGGTCGACCTGGGCGGCATCGACCTGTCGGCCGCCGCACGGCTGGCCGGCGCCGCCATTTCCAAGACCCAGGCGGCGACCCTGCTGGCCGAGCTGCGCATCACCGTGATCTGATACACCGCGCGGGCCGCGCCGGACG